>JAOUFJ010000009.1 GCA_029858255.1 candidate division WOR-3 bacterium
GTAGGGTGTATTCACCGGGTTGAGAAGCCGATATCGGTTGCGGTTCTTGGGAAGGGAAGATGTTGAACGTGCCTGGCAGATACTTGCCTTCTTCCCGAAGGATCTCTATACGGTCGAACTTGGAACCAGGTGGGATCACGAACGATAAGTACTTCACCGGTAATTTCGGATGGCCCGGCTCTTCGAGATGGGTGTAATTCGGAATCGAAACGTGGTCATATCCATTGTGCACCTCGAATATAAGCTCGCCATTACTAACATAGGAATTATTGTCAATTATGCCAGCAAACATGGTCACTGGCACAATAATGCATATCAAAAACATTGTATATTTTGACATAATAGCTCCTTTCACATGTGTTTATAAGATATTAGCAAAAATTCAACAAATTGTCAAGGCTTAAGTCTATTCATGAGGGACAGGCATACACTTTTAACACTTTTGAGCCTATATGCGTGCAAATTACGGCGCAATTTGGTTTTGTATAACGTATTAACTGATCTAACAGACACTCATTCTGATTGCATTTGTGCTGATATCGGCGGTTTGTGTTCTTCTTCGGGCTTTCTCCACGAAAAGTGTAAAAAGTGTATGCCTGTCCCCGGGGAGGAGTTTAGTATTCGCCCCGGTTGAAAAACAGGACGGCGAAGAATATGACGGCGATGCCGAACAGGCAAAGAACACCGCAGTCCAGTCCTGCCGGAAAGGTGGCAATACCGAGTACGATTTTACGCAAGAGATCAACACCGTAGGTCAAAGGGTTTATGTATACAACGATCTTCAACCACGCAGGCAAGCCAGACACCGGGAACATCGCGCCGCTGAGGAAGAACATGGGCATCACGAGAAAATTCATGATTGTGCCAAAACCTTCAAATGAAGTCATGCGGCTTGCGATGATTATGCCGATGCCCACCAGGGCAAAGGATATCAAGAACATCGCGGGAATAAGCAGTAGAATATTGTACCAGGCAATGGGCACCTTAACGAGCGGCGCGAAGACAAGGATCAATGTTCCCTGGATAACTGATAGCGTGCTGCCGGCAAGCGCCTTGCCCAGTGCGATTGCAGTGCGCGGAACCGGCGCAACCAGGATTTCTTTCAAAAATCCAAACTCACGGTCCCAAATAATGGAGATCGCCGATTGTATTGCAGTGAATATGAGGGCCATGGCAATGATACCCGGAAAAATAAACTGCGTGTAGTTGAAGCCTTGAATTGCTCCGAAAGAAGGGCGCAATCCACTGCCCAGGATGAAAAGCCATAGTATGGGGCGGGCTATTGAGCTGTAAAGCCTGCTGCGCTGACGCACGTACCTTATTAAATCACGTAGCCATATCATGTAGATCGTGCTCCAGTCCATCAGCGCATTCCTCCAACCCGTTTCACTCGCTGTCGCATCCGGTCTTTCTCTGAAGCGGTTTCTTCTCTTATCTCACGTCCGGTGAGTTTCAGGAAAACATCGTCCAGCGTAGGTCTGCGCACGCTGACGGCGGTGATAGGAATTCTGAAATTCTTAACCAGCTGTGGAATGAATTCTTCACCTCTATCCATTTCGAAGTGCAGACCCGAGGAATCGCGTTTGATAACAACGCTATATTTCTCGCCCAGTTCTTTTTCGGCAAGGTTATCATCCTGCGTGCGCACGGTTACTATGTCACCTTTGACCGTCCGCTTAAGCTTCTCTGGCGTATCCAGGGCGATGATCTTTCCATGATCGATCACTGCGATGCGGTCACAATTTTCAGCTTCATCCATGTAGTGCGTGGTAAGGAAGAGTGTGATCTTCTTGCTGCGACGCAAATCGTGCAGATACCGCCAGATCCTGTTCCTGGTTTGAGGGTCAAGACCCAGGGTAGGTTCGTCCAGAAACAAGACCTTTGGTTCGTGTAGCAATCCTCTTGCGATCTCCAGCCGTCGTTTCATTCCACCTGAAAAATACCGGACAAGATCATTGCGCCGGTCGTCCAATTCGGTCATCTGCAGCACTCTATCGATGCGCGCAAGTCTCTCTTTGCGCGGAACCTTGTAGATTATTGCGTGAAATTTCAGATTTTCATAGGCGGTCAGCCGGTCATCAAGGCTTGGATCTTGGAATATAATGCCGAGCGAACGACGGACCTCGGTGGGTTGTTTGAGTACATTGAAACCAGCGATCCATGCCTGTCCTCTTGAAGGTTTGATCAGCGTGCAGAGTATCTTGATGGTCGTTGTTTTGCCGGCGCCGTTGGGTCCCAGGAAGCCAAAGATCTCGCTCTCTCTGACATCGAACGAGACACCGTCCACAGCCCAAAGGCCGTTATAATTCCTGGCTAATTCCTCGACTCTGATCATAATGTTTTGCTTGGTTAGACTCATTATATGCTGTAGACAGTGGTAAATCAAGGGGACAGGCATAAATTTTTAAACTTTTGTTCGTGTGTATGTCCAAATTACGTCGAATTAGGGATTTGTACTGCACAGTACATAATCTAAGAGATACTCATTCTTGTTATGTTCATACGGAGATTTCAATAGTCTGTGTTTGTCTTTAGGATCTGTCCAGCAGGAAGTGCGAAAGTGCATGCGTGTCCCCAAGGATTCCCATTGACAGGGTGGTAGATATGAGTATATTGATAAAGAGATATGAATAAAAAATTGCACAAGCGCCGATGTAGTGGCTCCGCTTGATACATCATGAAAACCCTTTTGGCCTCTCCGTGTACATCAGAAGAGAGATTGTCTGTAGGATTGGCCATACTGCAACCAGCTCTCCATGAAGGTTCTCTAAAACAGAGACGAAGATGATCCGAAGGCTACTGTGAAGTCAACCGCAAGAAAACGTCTCAAGCGAATTGCCTTTATCGGTAACTATCTGCCGCGTCAGTGCGGTATTGCAACTTTCACTACTGACCTTTGCGAATCGATCGCATCTGAATTTACTAAACTAACATGCTTTGCCCTGGCAGTTAACGATGTGGAAGGGGGGTATAGCTATCCGCCGCGCGTCCGTTTTGAAGTGAACCAAAACGACATCGTTTCTTACCGGCGCACTGCGGATTTCCTCAACATTAATAACATAGATCTTGTCTCGCTGCAGCATGAGTATGGCATCTTCGGGGGTATTGCCGGGAGTCACATACTCACGCTCTTACGTGAATTGCGTATGCCGTTGGTGACAACCCTCCATACTGTTCTCCGCAAGCCCGATCCGAACCAGCGCAAGGTGATGCTGGAATTGATTCGCCTGTCTGACCGGCTGGTGGTCATGAGTCAGAAAGCCGCGGAGTTTCTACATGACGTCTACAAAGCACCTCAGGAGAAAATCGAGATAATCCCCCATGGTATTCCGGATATTCCATTTGTCGACTCGAATTTCTACAAAGACCAATTTGGCGTCGAGGGGAAGATTGTTTTGCTTACATTCGGACTGCTGTCTCCTAACAAGGGTATCGAAAATATGATCAAGGCTTTGCCGGCGGTTCTAGAACGGTATCCCAACATCGTTTATGTCGTGGTCGGTGTGACGCATCCGCATACCCTTAAACACGAGGGTGAATCCTATCGCCTTTCTTTGGAACTTCTGGCCGAAGAATGCGGTGTCAAAAAAGGAATCATCTTCCATAATCGTTTCGTGAGTTTGGATGAACTTGTAAAGTTCATCTGTACGACCGATATCTACATCACACCCTATGTCAACCCGGAACAGATTGTCTCGGGGACTTTGGCTTACGTTGTGGGAGCGGGGAAACCGGTAATCTCGACTCCCTACTGGTATGCCCAGGAATTACTCGATGATAACCGGGGTGTGCTCGTTCCTTTCAATGATTTCGAAGCGATTGCGGCTCAGGTAATTTTCCTGCTTGAGAACAGCGTCCAACGGCATGCGATGCGCAAACGGTGCTATCTCCTTGGGCGGGAAATGATCTGGCCGGTAGTTGCCAAAGGTTATTTGAAATGCTTCGAGAGTGCATATGAAGAGAGAATGCGGCGCCGGCACGCCATTTTCGTGGCCAAGACATTGAGTCAACGACCACCCGACTTGCCCCTTTTGAACCTTAGCCATCTGTTCGCTTTAACGGATGATACAGGTATACTCCAGCATTCTGTCTCCATTGTGCCCAATTATAATGAGGGCTACACGACCGATGATAATGCCCGGGCTTTGGTCCTGACGACAATGCTTGAAGAAATCATGCAAGACACCGAGTCGAAGATTGACAAACTCGCTATCCGCTATCTGGCTTTCCTCATGTATGCGTTCAATCCAGGACTTGGGCGGTTTCGCAACTTTCTTTCTTACGACCGCCGCTGGTTGGAGGATTGTGGTTCCGAAGACAGCCATGGACGTGCGCTATGGGCATTGGGGTCAGTATTAGCCCGTTCGAAATCCCGGAAGCTGCGCAGTGTGGCTGGTCAATTGTTCAGCATCGCCCTACCCGCATCATCAAAATTCAGCAGCCCGCGGGCCTGGGCTTTTACCTTGATAGGCATCAATGAATACCTGCAGCGGTTTTCCGGAGATCGGACGGCCCAAAATATCGAAGCGATTCTTGTCGAAAAACTTATGGACTTGTACAAGCGCAACAGCACCCCGGATTGGCCATGGTTTGAAGACATCCTGTCCTACTCCAATGCCAAGATACCTCATGCTTTGTTTTTGTGCGGACATAGGCTGTTGAATAAAGACATGAAGGATGTGGCACTCAAAGCCCTTGATTGGCTGACAACAGTCCAGCAGTCCGGGGAAGGTTACTTCGAACCCATTGGCAGTAACGGCTTCTACCGTCGCGGTGGTGAACGAGCTCACTTTGACCAGCAACCGATCGAAGCCTACGGAATGATTCTTGCTTGTCTCGAAGCCTACCGGGTCACGGGCGATGAGCGCTGGTACAAAGAAGCGGAGCGCGCCTTTGAATGGTTCCTGGGTCGTAATAACGGCCGTCTGCCAATATACGATACGACGACGGGCGGGTGCTGCGACAGCTTGCATTCGGACCGGGTCAATGAAAACCAGGGCGCGGAGTCAACTTTGGCTTTTCTGCTATCGCTTCTCGAAATGCGTCAGGCAGAACATCTTTTGGCTATTCCAAACCAGGAGTGAACTATGACACATAACCAAACCGAAATGCTTTTTCAGCGATACCCCAAAAACCCGATTCTCGTTGCCCGGGACTGGCCATATCCTGTTAACAGCGTTTTCAATCCCGGGGCGATACTATTGCCCGATGGTATCACGCTGTTGCTGTGTCGCGTTGAGGATCGAAGCGGACATTCGCACCTCTGCGTTGCCCGTTCGAAGAATGGTATGGATTGCTGGCAGATCGATTCTCAACCTACTTTACTGCCTGACCCTGAGAAATATCCGGAGGAAATCTGGGGTATCGAAGATCCGCGCATAACCTATGTCCCTGAATTGAATAAGTATGTAATTGCCTACACGTCGTATTCGAAAGGCGGGCCTGGTGTTTCGCTGGCTCTGACAAGAAATTTTCAGCAATTCGAACGATATGGTTTCATCATGCTTCCTCCGGATAAAGACGCGGCACTCCTTCCACGACGAATTGATGGTCATTGGTTATTGATCCACCGACCGATGACTACATATGGGAATCATATCTGGCTTTCTTATTCACCTGACCTCTATCACTGGGGCAGGCATCAGTTAATTCTCAAGGCGCGGCGTGGTGCCTGGTGGGATGCTGACAAGATCGGTCTTTCACCACCCCTGATCGAGACGCCAAAAGGTTGGCTCATGATTTATCATGGTGTAAGGCAAACTGCAAGCGGAAGCTTGTATCGATCGGGTCTTGCCCTTTTTGACCTTGATAAACCAGAACGATGCCTGCTGCGAGGTAATACATGGGTCCTTGGACCCGAAACACCCTATGAACGCGAGGGAGATGTGCCGAACGTAACATTTTCCTGCGGGTGTACGGTTTTGCCGGATGGCGATACGCTCAATCTATACTACGGATGTGCGGATAGCAGCATTGCTCTTGCAAAAGCCAGCATAAAATCGCTGTTAGACTGGTTACAAGAAAACGGTAGTGCTCCTGGGAAATCTCCGGAATAATAGATGTAATATGCAGTGACGTGGGGTCAAATCCCTGAACTCGTAGTATTTTGGGGTCGGCCCTCTCTTCTAACTAAGAAATTGAGACGTTAAGAAGCTGAGAAGATAGACTTACATGGTTTTGTCATCGTCCGGCGTGACCGGACGATCCAGAAGTATAAAGATGCTCTGGATTCCCCGATTCCCCTGAATGAATCAGAGGACAGGCAAGCCGGGGAATGACACGCCGTTAGGAGCATTTCGAAATTGGGATTGCGAATTGCGAAATTGACAAGAATGGCCCAATGAATCTCATAAAAACCTCTATCATTTGTGAGCAAGGCAGCAAATATAAACTACCGTCTCACGTCATTGCGAGGACGCCGCAGGTGGACGAAGCAATCTCAGTATTATGACTTGCTGGCAGCGGAGGTTGCCGCGTCACCCCGCATTTTATCTAAGAAAAAATTACGGGACTCCTCGCAATGACGTGCGGTGGTTTGTTGACAGCTCCGTATTTTCTTGTATAATCTGACGCAGGTATTGATTGTGTAAGATTTCACCCTCACCTTATTTCTCTCCTCCTCCTGAGGCGGACACAGCTTCAAGGGAGAGGAGAGAGGGGTTGGTCAGCCGGGATGATGGAATCTGGTAGACATAGCGGACTTATGGTACATCCCGGAGCGGAGCGTAGGGGAAATCCGATCGCCGTAAGGCGATATTATGATGTTAGCTGTGCAGTTGTTGTTGTTGATAAGCCGGGATGGCGGAACTTGGTAGACGCAGCGGACTTAAAATCCGCTTCTCAGCAATGAGAGTGCCGGTTCGAGTCCGGCTCCCGGCATTTTCATGGCAAAGCCATGAAAACAAACTCTAAATACTAATATCTAAATACTAGACAATTTCAAATGACAAAAATGCGAAATTCAAAACATTACGACTTGGAAGAAAGGACGTTGCTATTCGCGAAACGCGTCATTGCACTGGTTAATCGGTTGCCAAAGACGTTACCAAATATTGAAATAGGCAGACAGCTTGTGAGGTCATCTGGGTCCGTAGGGGCCAACTACATCGAGGCTAATGAATCATTGAGCCGGAAGGATTTTGTCGTACGGATAAAAATATGCCGCAAGGAATCAAAAGAATCACGGTATTGGCTGAAGTTAGTTCAGCCTAAACGAGAAGACGAAAGAGAACGCGAATCTCTGATTGCGGAGGCTACCGAGTTGATGAAGATCTTTGGTTCGATTATCGAAAAATCCAAATAAGTTTGGAACATTTAGAATTTGAATTTTAGATTTGTTTAGTGTTTAGAGTTTAGGATTTCGGATTTGAAGGGTCTGTTCAAAGCAAACCCTTCTTGCGGTATTTCTTGATCCTGTTCAGCAGTGTCTTGTACGACACCCCGATGCGGCGAGCGGCTTCGGATTTGTTGTTACGCGTTTTCTCGAGGGTTTTTTTTATTACTTCTACCTCGGCAAGTGCGCGTCCAGCACTTGCCGCCGCCTTTAAGGTCTTAGGCAATTCCTTCTTGCTCAGCGTTACTCTTCTTTCCGGAAGTAATATATCTTCCGCCTGTATTATTTTTTTTGCGATTATGTTTGCACGTTCGATAGTATTTTCGAGTTCCCGGATATTACCCGGCCAATCGTAGCGTTTCAATTTCTCGATTGCGCTGGGTGAGATGTTTTTAGCCGACCGCAATTTCTTGAATATGTGATCGACCAGGAGCCTCAGGTCTTCTTTTCTTTCACGCAACGGAGGAACGCGAATAGGAAAAACGCTCAGACGATAATAGAGGTCTTCACGGAATTTCTTTTCTTTTACCAGATTCATCAGATCACGGTTCGTTGCGGCTATTATGCGGACATCAACGCTTATTAGATAGGCACCGCCAAGTCTTTCAAAACTCCTCTCCTGAAGAACACGCAGGAGTTTCGCCTGTAGGTCTAAATCAAGGTCACCTATTTCATCCAGAAATATCGTTCCCTTGTTGGCGAGTTCAAATTTACCTATTTTTTTGGAGACAGCTCCGGTGAACGCGCCTTTTTCCGATCCAAAGAGTTCGTTCTCGATCAGCTGGTGTGGTATTGCCGCGCAATTGATCGCGACAAAAGGATTGTCCTTTCGCGGCGACAGCATGTGACACGCGCGCGCAAATAATTCTTTACCCGTACCAGACTCGCCCACGATCATTACCGTCGTGTCGGTTGGCGCGGCTTTTTGGAGTAGTTGTGCGACGTGTTTGATCGCTGGTCCCTTACCGATTATTTCCGGTGCGCCGTGTATCCTTGATGTTTCATCCCTGAGCAAGATGTTTTCATAGTATCGCCGCTGTTCTTCAAGTATCCTTTGAATAAGAGCGATGAACTGTTCCACGTCAAATGGCTTAGTCAGAAAATCATAAGCGCCGAGCTTCATGGCTTCGACCGCGCGCTCGATCGTACCGAATGCGGTCATGATCAAAAATTTCGTGTCGGTATCTGATTTCTTAAGTTCCCGCAGGAGGTCAATACCGTCGATGTCAGGAAGTCTCAGGTCGATGATGCCTATCTCGAATTTTTCCTTCTTGAACAAACGCATTGCCTGGCGGCCATCCTTTGCCAGGTTGACCGATATGCCGGCATCCTCCAGACTGGCTTTGAGCATTTTCCCAAAGCTTTCTTTATCCTCGACTATGAGAATGTCAGCCATTTTGTGTTAACGAGACCTGCGCAAGACTTCGCGCGTTTTCTTCATCGCGCAGAATTCTCCGCACATCGTGCACGTATCTTTTAGCTTGGAGCGCGAGCGCTTGTAGATCTTCTTAGCCTTTTCCGGCGCGGCCAGGAGTGTGAGCAATTTCTTCCAGTTAAGATCGTATCTTGCTCTGGAAACTGCGAGGTCGATCTTCTTAGCATGTTTGAGGCCTCTGGCAATGTCGGCCGCATGTCCGGCAAGCTTGGTCGCTATCACACCGTCTTTTACTTCCTCGATATTTGGCAGCCCCAAATGCTCCGAAGGCGTGACATAGCATAGAAAATCTGCGCCGTGATATGCTGCAAGGGCTCCACCGATCGCTGCAACAATATGGTCATAACCGGCGCCAATGTCGGTCACTAGTGGCCCGAGGACGTAGAAAGGTGCTCCTTCGCATACATTCTTCTCGAGTAGCATGTTTGCTTCGATCTCGTTTATCGGTATATGTCCGGGTCCTTCAACCATGACGCTCACTCTGGCTTTTTTGGCCCTTTTCACCAATTCTCCGATGACCATGAGTTCCCTTATCTGGTATTCATCGGTTGCATCGGCGATCGCGCCGGGTCTCAGCCCGTCACCGAGGCTCAAGGTCGCATCGAATTTCTCGGTGATATTTAGCAGCCGATCATAATATTCATATAAGGGGTTCTCTTTCTTGTTATGCTGCATCCATTCTATCATCATCGAGCCGCCGCGGCTCACGACGCCGCACACACGCCGTTTTCTGTCCATTCCCTTGATACTCTCTCTGGTGACACCACAGTGCACCGTTATGAAATCGACGCCGTCAGCCAGATGTCGTTCAATGACTTCGAATATCTCGTCGACCGATGCCTGGGTGAACGGCTTGTGTTTCTTCCGCGCTTCGATCGCTACCTGGTAGATAGGTACGGTTCCGATGGGAACTGTTGAGCGCTTGATAATTGCCCGCCTGATCTTGTCGATGTCACCCCCAGTAGAAAGGTCCATGACAGTATCAGCTCCGGCTTCTATTGACGCTGCCAGTTTCTTCAGTTCGACCTTAAGATCAGCGACATCGGGCGAAGTGCCGATATTCGCATTTACTTTAGTGGTAAGGCCCTCGCCGACTGCCAGGGGCTTGATCTTGTGCATTTTGTTTTTCAAGAGGACGATGCGTCCCCGTTTGATACCCTGCTTCAGGTATTTAACCGATATACCTTCTCGTTTGGCAATTTGTCCGTAGATATCTGGCATTATTTTCTTTCCACCGGCATCCCGAGTGAAGTCTTAGGCACTGCAACCGATACGAATTTGAGGATAAACGACAGCGCTTTTTCCTCACTGGGTGCTTCAAATGTTAAAATATAATCAGGTTTTCCAAAAAGACTCAAAAACTCGCGTATTTTGATGTCTTTTGGCACTTTTATCGTGTTTATTATTTTCCTTAATTCATCCACCTTGCCTGGTATTACGTCCAACATAGAGACAAAAATCATATACGCTCCTTTCCTGCGTAATTATAGTCGTATTTGAGTTTTTGTCAATTAAGCCATGTGGAAGCTTCTTCCGCAGGGCTTTTGATTATATTGATTCAAAAGAAGATTACAGCGATGTTTATATTTACTTGCACGCCGTTGGCGTGCCGTCGATGACAGCGATGAAAAAAAAGATTATGATGATTGCCTTTTAAGCGGAGATTGCTTCGTCATTCCATTCCTCACAATGACGGCGGAGTGGGTGAGATCCCCGCGTCCGCCCACTGCGAACTCGCAATGACCGGGAGGATGGCTAAGTTCTGGTTGGTGTTGGGCATGAGGCGTTCAGCGTGCAGCGTCGAGCGGTCGGCTTCTCGACGCAGTCGGCTGCGCCTCCTTTGCTCGAAGAATAGCCATTACTTAACAGCGGGGAAGACGTATAGCGTTTCTGGTTCTTGACATGTAATAACGGTTAATTAAAATGGGGTAGAAGGAGGAAAAATGGAGAAGTTGATTGGCAAGATCACACATTATTTCAATAAGATCAGTGTAGGCATCATTGAAATAACAGACGGTGAATTAAATGTAGGTGATACAATACATATAAAGGGTCATACAAGCGATTTCACCCAGCAGGTGACATCTATACAACTCGAACACAATCCTATTGAAAAGGCAAAAAAGGGCGATGCCATAGGAATAAAAGTCGAATCACCCGTACACGAACACGACCAGGTGTTTCTGGTCACTGAGTAGCGGTCACTTCTAATTGTACATAAGTTCTTCTCTTTAATGCATTTGAAACAATAGTTGACTTTTCTGTAATCCTCTCAGTGACCAAATCCTAAATCCTAAGCACGAAATTCTATTCCGCAGATACTCGAATCTTTGATTTGATTGTATGTGCGAGAATGCCCGCAGGGTGAACAAATTCAAATATCAAAGCACGAATAATTAAAATAAAGACTGCTTCGTTGTCGTTCGCCTAGCTCACGAATCCTCGCAATGACTGCCTCCCGGCATAGATGACGGTGATGACAAATAGATTACAGCGATAAGGTTGTAGTCAGGCCGTTACTGCGTCAACTTTTTACTTCTAACTCATATTGTTATTAAATTATACGCGTACCCCGCGGTCGACGAACAGATGTCGTTTGATCTTCTGCGTACTCGTCTTCGGGAATTCTTCGTCGCGGATTTCAAACTCGGTAACCTTCTTGTAGATGGGCAGTTGTTCATTGACCTCGCGTACGATTTCCTTGTATATATTCTCGACATCCAGTTCGCTCATCTCCACTCCTTTTTCAATGCCGTGTTGTTCCAACCGTTCGTAGTCCGGGAAGATGAGAGCGCATATCTGTTCTTTCTTTGTCTTCTGATCGATCCTGGGTATGACCAGTACTTCTGTTATCCATTCACTCTTTATCAATTTCGCTTCTATCTCTTCGGGCTGAATATTCTTGCCGGTCTGCGTCACGATAAGACTTTTTTTCCTGCCGGTGATGTAAATATAACCTTCATCGTCCATGTAACCCAGATCGCCGGTATACAGCCACCCGTTTTTCAACACTTCGTCAGTCGCTTCTTTGTTTTTATAGTAGCCGAGCATTATGTTAGGTCCGCGCGCGATTATCTCGCCGATGCCATTCTCGTCCGGTTCGTCGATCTTGATCTCTACATCCGGTATCGCCACGCCGACTGATTTCACGTTTGGTTTCTCCAACGGACTCACCGACAGCACAGGTGACGATTCGGTCAAACCGTAGCCCTGTAGAATGGGGACCGCGAGCAACTGTAATGCCTTGGCGACTTTGTCGGTCAGCGCCGCGCCTCCAGCGCACGCAATTCTCAGGTTACCGAGTCCCATCTCTTTACGTACGCTAGCAAAGAGTGGTTTGCGCAAGAAGGGTACTACTGACCCGATGCCGCTTATTGCGTTGAACATGATTTTCTTCGTAAGAGATGCGCTGCCGACCTTCCGGTAAAGTGCGCCGACGAATTTCTCGAAGAGCAATGGCACGGCTATGAGACAGCTCACATTGGATTCCTTCATCGTAGCCAGAATATCGGTTGGTTTCAGACTCGGCGGGTAATAAATGGCTGCGCCGCGGAAAATCGGGAAGAGGAAACCGGCTGTTCCCTCAAACGTGTGATGCATGGGGATGATCGAGCAAAGGGTGTCTTTCTCATTAATTTCGATGAAGCGCTCGACCGATTTCATGTTACACATTATATTATAGTGGCTCAGCATGACCGCTTTTGATGTACCTGTTGTGCCTGATGTGAATATCAGGACCGCCAGGCCTTTGGGGTCAATGCCCTTCACCTGGATGTCCTTTTTGGGTGATATCCTCTTTATATCGGCCATCGGTATAATGTGTTTGATATTCTTTATCTCTCCTTTGAGCTCGTTTATCTTTTCGAGATATGTCTCGGACACTATTATACCTTTTGACTCACTGCGTGTGAGAATGTGTATTATTTCGGCATCCTGTGACATACGGTCGACCGGGACCGTGATCAAACCAGCCCTTACGATCCCTAGATATCCAATCGCCCATTCTGGTGAGTTTTCACCCATGACCGCGAACTTATCACCCTTCTGCAGACCAAGTTCAAGAAGGTAGTTCTTCATTCTGACTACGGCATCTTTCAGTTGCCTGTATGTGTAGCTCGTTTCGCCTTTCTTCAAGGCAAGTTTATCCGGCCAGTTGCTCACCGCTCGTTCAAAAACATCACCTAAAAGTTCTCTTTCTCCGTTCATTTCTTCTCCAGTTTAAATATGCTCTCTTTTCCTTTTTTGACCAGGATGGGCACCAGCTGCTCAGCTGGATATTTTTCTCTCAGCATGAAGAATTCAATGAGAATCGGAAGGTTGATGCCACATATGACATTCAGGTTTTCTCTATTCTTTAATAAACTGTAGCAGCTGATCGTGCAGCTACCCCCTGGTAAATCGACGAAAACAATTGTCTCGTGTTTGTTAGTTTGCCCAACGACTTTGTCGAGCTTTTCGTCCAGAAGAGTACACGACATCCCGGCGTTGGAGACCACTTCCATAAGATCCTGCTTACCGACTATCTGTTCGGCGGTTTTGAGCATAGTTTCAGAAAAACTACCGTGTCCTACTATAATACCTCTGATCACCGTCATTTACTCTATATCCTCGTCAAAGGTAACACTAGGCATTTCGCGTTCGGATAAGATTCTCTTGAGTTCTCTATCATACTCCTCCGCCGGTCTGATCCCGCGCAGGTCGAGAAGGTAGTTCATCGCAATTACTTCAGCAATTACCGAAATATTCTTTCCCGGACTTAGTGGTATGACGATTTGCGGTACCCCAACGCCTAGTATCTCCATTTTCTTTTTCTCAATACCAAGACGGTCAAAATTACCTTTTATTTCATCCCATAGAACGAGTTCGATTATTATCTCTATCCTCTTCTTGAGGCGAACTGATTTTACACCGAATATCCTGTAGATATCAACGATACCGACACCTCTGATTTCTATGTGATGCTTGAGGCGGTCGCTTTTCTCGGCGCCGGCCCCGATGAGTATGTCGCCCCTTCTGATTATCGTGATCAAGTCATCGGCCACAAAGCGATGTCCGCGTTCAACGAGATCGAGCGCGCATTCGCTCTTGCCTGTACCCGGCTTGCCCATGAACAATACCCCGACTCCATAGATGTCAACGAGGGTTCCCTGCAGGAATTCGGTTGGGGCAAGTTTGAAATCAAGGTATGCGGTGAGACTATGTATAAAGGGTGTTGTTGAGTTAGGTGTACGCAGAATGGGAATTTTCCGGCGTTTTGCTTCATCGATGAATTTCTTGTCGATGGCAAGCTTCTTGGTCACTATGACGACCGGCGTGCCAAGTCTCATAACGGTGGCAATGCGGCGGTTCTTGATCTCTTTTTTGAGGGTCTTCAGGTAAAATGTTTCAGTTTTACCGATGATCATGATCCGATCGCTCAGGAAATAGCCGGTATAACCAGCGAGCGCGAGGCCAGGACGAAAGATATCGTAACTGGTTATTTCTTTCTTCTCAAGATATTCTTTGCCTGTTATTACTTCGAGAGACAACTCGTCCTTTTTTTCTTCATACAGCGTCTTGAGGTTTATGGATTTCATTTTCTTCTTGTTTTCTGCGCCAATCTCTTTCTTTCGCGGAATTTTCCTTCGTATTTATCGAGCTGGCGTTCAACCTTTCTCACAACATCGTTAATGCCTATATAAATGTCTGGATTGCTCACGCGGCTGGTAATCGATGAGTGCTTTACTGACAGGGTAAGCTCGATGATACTCGTTCCCTTGTCCTTTTCCATAATCATTTTGGAGTCTATGACATAGTGTTCAAAATGTTTCAATTTTTTAAGTTTTTTTGTTACGTAGTCTTTAATTGCATCAGATACTTCAAAGTTCCTGGCCGTGATGTTTAGTTTCATATAACCTCCTGATGTGCGTACAACGGGGAGAAAACTAAGGGCATAGATATGGTAATTATATGCATATTCTATTTGCGTGTCAATGAACGCAATCTGTTTTTCATATTGCCTCCGAAGACGAAGGACGCAACTGCAATGCCGGATGCTCCTGCGTGCAGAATAGATTTGTAGTTCTTGTCATTCACGCCGCCAATACCGATGACGGGAATCTTCACAGACCGGCATATTGACCTCAAGGTGCTGATCGTGCATTTGCGGGCATCCGTTTTTGTCTTCGTGGGGTAGATCGCACCGACTCCCAGATAATCGACTCCATCAGACTCCGCCTTCACGGCTTCTTTTATAGTACGGGCTGAGGCTCCGATGATCGCCGTATCGCCCATGATTCTCCGTACAATACTCACGGGTATATCCTTTTGCCCTAAGTGTATGCCGTGTGCATTACATGCTATCGCAATATCCGCACGATTGTTGACTATGAATTTCACATCTTTCTCGCCTATTGTTTTGCGTATTTTATGGGCGTATTTCAAGAAAGCGCGATCGTTCAGTGATGTGATCCTCAGCTGAATCATCGTGGCGCCGTTTTTCATGAGGATTCTGGTTACTTCTTCGACATTACAGGAAGGCAGGTACTGTTCATCGATGATCACGTGAAGGTAAGGGTCGAAACGCTTATCGATGTGTCTTACAAAATCTTTTTCGAGGTCGTAAATCTTGAATCGTATTTCTTTCATTGATCCGCTCAGTTTTGTGTCAAAAGTCTTGCACGTTTCTTCAAGTATTCTCGATGCCTCCTTGGCGCGGGTTATATTGGACAAGATTACTATGGTGCTTGTTTTGGTTGTTATGGTGTCGAATTTTGCCGGGCGCCCGGGGTCTTCACTGCTCAGGCGAGACTGGATGACTTTTTTCAAGGGCAATGATTTTTTGAAATCACGGAAGGCATTTCTGATATTCCTCGTCTGGGACAGGAGGTTCCGGTCATAGATATGGAATCGTGCGATATCTTCTATGAGCTTGAGGGATTCATCCAACCGATTGAGGTTTACGTCTATGATGCGCAAAAAAGGCACACTAAAGTATAACAATAATCCACTCAGGTGTCAAGGTGGCGATAGCAGCAAAAAAAGGGGGCAAACACGAGATTCGCCCCCTGAAACACATGCGTGCCTGTTGCTTATTCGTTAGTGCGTTCGACCTTTATTGCCTTTGAACCCTTGGGTGTTTGACTTATTTCGAACTTAACTCGCTCGCCTTCACGAAGGACCCGATAACCTTCACCAGTAATATCAGCATAGTGCACAAAGACATCACCGGACCCGTCTTCATTCTCGATAAACCCGTATCCCTTTTTGCCATCGAACCACTTTACCTTACCGTAGACCTGCAAATTTCCTCCTTTCGAGCTTTGATACCATATTCCCATCCAGAGAGGATTACGAATTTGGTCAACCGCTACGGTTAAACCTTAAAAATTATATAAAATCGATGGAGGATGTCAATTATCTATTCGCGCTGGCCATCTGTAGCTTTGTTCTGCAATACCGCAGACTTGAGAAGAGTGCCGGTTGGTAAGAGTACCAGTTTTCTGGAGAAAACGCTTCATTTTCGGGAGTTATTTGTAAGAATTGAACAGCTTACCCCAGTCCGTTCGCAGGAATTTCTGTGCGATCTTCTTGCCGTGGATGTTATACCAGTAATAGTCGTGGTAGAATCTTGAGGCTATGAATGACCATGGCACGATCGGGGTCCGGAGCAACAGATTTTCAAGGGGTTTAAGAGGCCCCCAGTATATGGCTTTCTGCCCCCGGGATGCAAAAGTATCCTTCATCTGGAAATGAAAATTGACGTTTCGGATATCCTCGCCTACGATCTCTATCTCGTGAGGATCTGCATTACCCAATCCCATCTGATGCGCAAGGTAGAGAAACTTCAGGTCAAGCGGGTCAAAACCCATCATTTTGGCAGTGACAGCATCTATAGCTACTGAATCTCCGCTCGCCAGCATGTAATTCTTGACATGCGGATGCATGAGACGGGGGCCCGCACCATCTCCCGCGACCGTGCCATCTGTCACGCAAAATATTCCGGGGTGTATTTCTTTCTGTATCTGGAGCAGATCTACGAGCGTTTCGTGGATGACCGAGTGAGTCCAGTGGCGGTTGTCATTAAGCAGTCCGCCGAATGCGTTTTTCATTGCGCCGGTTATCGTAGTAAAGACATGCGTTTTCATGGTCGGAAGGTGGAAGGCGTTTTTGCCAATGAATAATTTTGGTATTTGGATACCATCGGCGTATACTCTATCCAGAACCAGCATTCTTGATTTTGGTTTGAAGTGTATCCATTCAACGTCAGGTTTGTAGAGATATACGAATTTCAGATTGTGCTTCTTCATTACCGATGTCAGGTGATTATTATCCGCGCCGATCTCTGGATTGATTACGACGGTACGATTCTGCGCTGGTATGAGATCACGGTATCCGAACTTGCTGAGTGCGGACACAACACCATCAAGTTGCCAGGGTGTGGTTGAACATGCCGGATAATAGAAATGCCAGGTTATGTTCACCTTGAGGATTGTGGGCAAGTTACTCTTGAGATGGTACCGGACGCCGGCAAGCTCCATCAAACGCTGTATGTCTTCGAGGACTTTACCTGGATTCGTTTTGACGACGGCGACCCTGGATTTCATTTTATCAATCGCGGCTTGCAGATTATTTCACGCACTTCGAACGAGAAGAAATCTTTTCCGTGTCTCGGAAGGCATACGATTGCGGTGTCGGCACCCTGCCCGCTCCCTCCGATAGCGATGACCTCCTGGTCATATGGTATAAGCCCTGCATCAATAGCCATTATCGCGATCTCGATTGCGACCTTGGTTCCCTGGCCGAAGATACGCAGGGTATTTGCCGTAAGTTCATCGACTTCCAGACCACCAAATTTCATTCTAACTGCCCGGCCCAGCCCGCCAAAGAAGTGAGTGCCGGTGTATACCTTAACACCTTTGCTGATCAGTTCTGTTTCAGTTTCTTCTGAAAGTTCGCATTTCCCCGGGTCACGGAACCCAGCCTGGTGCGCCACCGAGATGATATTCAGATCTTCAGCCTTCTCACAAAGCAGCTTCGTCGTGTAGCCGACACACGACGCAACGATGATGTATTTTATGCCAGTTTCCCTGGCCCGTTTCAAGGCTGCGTCAAGTGTATCTTCTGTATTATCTCTGCCTGGCTTGTCCCAATAGTGGACTTCGTATTTCATGATAGCTCCTTCAATCATTATACTGCTGTGACGTGCAAAGTCAATGCACGTATGCTCTTCCGACTACGTCGCGTACTTCTCAGTCCATTTTTTGGCGAGCTCGTCTCGGCGTGGTTTATATATGGTCTCATAGAAGTAGCGCTGAGATTTTAGTACGGCTTTATCGTGCTCTTTGCAGATTTTAACGGCCTCCTTCCACGCTGTGCTGAAATTCTTGCCGAAGCGTTTGGCGATCTGCCGCTTGAAATCGTCCGGTGACTGGACCTCGCTTCCCATGACGAAGAATTGTTTACCCGCGATCTTCACACTGTAGGCCGCTTCGTCTCCAATACTCGTCATGGTGAATGATTTCTGCATTTTCCTTACTTCACTTTCATTGTATTCTTTCCCCTTTGATTTGAATTTGCCTGGTGGTTTCACGCCTCCCTTGCCTTTAAAACCGCGCTTTGCGGCCGCGTAGAATATCGCGCGGTTCAGCCCGAATGACTTCGCTGAAGCGACCGGCATTCCCAGGACATACGCCCGAGCTGCCTGTAATGTCGCCATTACTTGAAATCTGCCAACTGACATACATCCTCCTTTGTCTTCGGAGCAGACAAATACGAAAGACCTAAATCTGCCTAAAAATGGACCAGGATACCTGAATATTCATAGCTTATGAACGCTGCGCTTCGGCGAGTGAAATGATACTGCGAGCTTTACGATACTGCTCAGTACGTCTGGTCATTTTATTTTCCTCCAATCCTGCGTGGCTATGGGACTTTCTTTACCGAGGAGATACAGCGAGCTTAGCTTCTTGATAACAATGCCTTCATGTCCTTTCTTCACTTCTGACAGATAACTACTTTTCAAATCCGTCAGCTTCTTGTCTGGTACATAGTAAAAGGGTGGGTTGAAACTCATTCTGCCCAGCAATCTCTTTCGCTGCTTTAATGTTTTCTTGCTGATATCCATACCGTTGTAGTATATCATATCGAAAACATAGACGATTGGATCAACCTTTGGTTCCTTGACGAATAGTGATGGAATGAGACGTCTGCCGCCGCTGGAACACAACTCACAATCGAGTAGAGTATTTTCTGGAAGCATACCAAGCAATTTTTCGAGCAAATAACCTAATTTGGCCGACCAGTTCGGCTTGCGTTCGAGCCGCCTTCCCCAGCATTCTAATTTGCCACCTTTGTAGCAGATTATTTGCATGCGCCATCCGTCGATCTTCGGTTCATATATCCAACCGCCTCGTATTTTTTCGCCAAAATAAGGGATCGGCTGCATCAGCCAGATGGGACCGGACAACACATGACATTATAGTCCCGTTGCAGGGAGAGTCAACAGAACGCCCTTAGAAGTTATGAAGATGAGAAGGTGAGAAGCTGGGAACGAAACAACGGTAGTTGAAGACATGTCCGCACAACGGACTGAAGCTATGTTTCACTGGAGTCATGCCTTCGGCTGAAGACACGCTTCGCTTGAAATACTGAACATAGCATAAACGAATACAACAAGCGCTGAATATGCTAGATCAATAAACATTGAAAGCACTGAAAGAGTTGCCTCGTTGGAGAATTTGCTTCTCGACAAGCTCGAAGAATAAGGCATTATTGTTCTGGTAAGTGACACAAGGAACGCATCGAGAACATAGTGAGTTGCTACGTATCTACTCTATGCCTCTGCATCGACATTACCGAACCTAACGATAGTAACGAGAATACGTGAAGCGTCAGGCGTGATGCGTGTGGCGTTATTCGTCGATCAGTTCGCCTATCGGCGTGTGACCTTTCATTTCTTTTATGACAACGTTTCTAACCTCTCCCGGCTTTATCTGCGTTTGCACAATGACATCTTTGTTACCGCGTGTCTTGCCGCGTGAAGCTTTTCCTCTGGCAGCACTCTCGAACAGCACTTCATACTCTCTGCCAATCATCCCGGATGTCTTCTCTTTGACGATCTCATTCTGGACTCTGATCAACTCGCTTAGGCGTCGCTTGATCGTATTCTCATCCAGTGATTGCATGTTGCTTGCTTCTGTTCCCGCCCTCTTTGAGTAACGGTACATGTAGGCATAGCCGAATCCGATTTGTTTTAACACGGAAATAGTCTCGAGAAATTCCTCCTGGGTTTCAGTGGGAAAACCGACGATGATGTCGGTAGTTATGGTAGGGTTAGGGATCTCCTGGCGGATATAGTCCACGAGGGCGAGATAATGTTCTGTCGTGTATTTGCGGTTCATCAGCCGCAGGATTCGGTTACTGCCTGATTGGAGCGGAAGGTGAAACCATTCGCATATGTTATGGTGACTCTTTATAACCTGAACGGTTTCTTTGCTAAAGTCTTTTGGATGAGAGGTCAGAAAACGTATTCTGAATGCACCGGGAATCCGCGCGATACGTTCAAGTAGCCCCGCGAAATTCATATCCTCATGGTGGTATTCGTTGACGTTTTGTCCCAGCAGCGTAATATCCTTGACCCCGTGTTTCACGAGGTGGCTGACCTCGCTACATATGTCAACGAAAGGACGCGACCGCGCATGTCCCCGAACATAAGGCACTACACAATACGAACAGTAATTATTACAGCCGCGCATTATTGAAACGAAATCAGTGATCGCATTCGGCGAGTGGTATATGCCGCAGTACGTCTCGGCCGAGAGCTTTGTATCGATGATCCTCACCTTTGTTTCCATTATTTGTGCTATATAGTTGCCAATCTCCCGGTAGGAATCCGGCCCCAGAATAAGATCAACGTGATTGAGTTTTCTTGTGATATCGTCAGCATTGCTTTTCGCAAGACAGCCGACAACAGCCAGAACCCGCTCACCTTCCTTTCGCCAGTTTTTTAGACCAGACGTGTAGGCGAGTGCTCGGTTTGCGGCGTGTGCTCTTACCGTGCATGTATTTACGATAAATATGTCTGCAGTTACCGGGTTATCAACCGACTTAAAACCCTGATCGGTGAGAATTTTACTCATGAGAAAAGAGTCATTCTTGTTCATCTGGCAGCCAAAGGTTTTAATGAAGAATCTCTTTTTCAATGTATTGTCTGGTTTTTTACAGTACAGGGTATTGCATGGGTGATGTCCTCGGTTACGTTATCGATCATGACCTCGACAAGTTCATTCTTTGGGCATTGTTCGTCAATGTGGACCTTGATGTAATTGTCTGTAAGTCCCAGGCAATGCCCATTTTTGTACTCGACAGCGACCTCGAATTTCTTGTTGATAAGTTGCCTGCGGAATTCGTAATTCTTTTGTCCTATCAATTTCTTGAGTTCCCAGAGTCGATTCTTCTTCTCGATCTTAGATACCGGGTCGCCTAACTTGAAAGCGTCGGTGCCATACCTGGGTGAAAAGGGGAACACATGCACGTGAGTGAACGGCTGTTCGTGTATGAATTCATATGTATTCCTGAACTCCTGTTCGCCTTCACCAGGAAACCCGACGATTACATCTGCTCCTATTGCGACATCCTGAAACTTCCCCTTGATCAGGCGGATCACCTTTTCAAGGTGTTCTTTATCGTATGAGCGGTTCATTTTCTCAAGTATTGTATTGTCGGCGCTCTGGATAGGAATGTGGAAGTGACGGCACGCCGAGGTTTCTCTCATGGTATCTACTAATCGGGGAGTAATAAAAAACGGCTCTATCGATGATATCCGGACCCGGGGGCATCCGGGTATTTTGTGTAAAGCAACGAGCAGTTCATCGAGTGAAGTGTTTGCATCCCTTCCGTAGAGGCCAATGTTTGCTCCCACGAGGACGATTTCCTTGTAGTTTAGCGATATCGCCCACCGCACTTCTCTCTCGATTTCCTCTATCGTTTTACTCTCAACCGTTGACCGTACCTTTGCCACGATGCAATACGAGCACTTCATATCGCAGCCGTCCTGTATCTTCAGGAAATAGCGTGTCTTGTCTGGTCTGGGCAAGATATCCTTGATCGTTGTATTTCGATCGACGTTGTCGATCAGGTAGGTTGCCTTCGCGTATCTGTCCGGGTCAGTGCGACAAGCACATCCGGTTGCGATGATCGTGGCTTGGGGGAATTTTCTCAGCGCCTGGCGGAATTTTTTGTGAGAATTCAGCTCCGCTTCTCTGGTCACGCAACAGGTATTGACGATGACCAGATCTTCTACGTCGCTGAATACTTCCAGCAGACAGTAGCCTTCGTACTGATTGAGCTTACAGCCTAGATTGATTAGTTTTTGCAAGCCGGATTATGCTACTCTTTTTGCTCCGCTTGTTTCTGAGAATCAAGGATATCACCGATGGTGAATTTATCAGGCGCTGGTTTCGGCGCTTCTTTTTTCTTTAGCGGGGCCTTGAAGATTTCCTTCTCGCTGAGGATTATTCTTCGCAACCTCGAATTGATCTTCCGCACCGTTACCTCAATCTCCTCACCGAGCGTGTATAGGTCTTTTGGTTTCTTCCCGCGCCTTGCCAGATAATTTGCCGGTATGAATTCCTCAACTCCACCTTCGAGCACCAGCCGGATCCCTTTTGGCAAAATATCACTGATCTTGCCTGTTATCTTTGAACCTTCAGGAAAGGTTTCAACAAACTTGGTGAATGGATCCTCTTTACAGTGTTTGATGCTCAGTGATATTCTTCGGTTCTTACGGTCGATCGTGCAGATGACCGCTTCGACTTTCTGTCCTTTACGCAGATAGTCAGAAGCCTTCTTGACCTTTTTGTCCCAGAAAAAATCATTGACGTGGATAAGGCCTTCGACACCGTCGATTATCTGCACGAAAGCACCGAAGTCCTTGAGATTAGTCACCTTGACGACTGCCTTTTGGCCGACTTCGAGTTTTTCATCAACTGTTGACCAGGGATCTGGTTTTGTCTGTTTCATCCCGAGAGAAATCCTTTGTTCATTGCGGTCGATTGATAGGACAACAGCTTCAACCGCGTCGCCAACCTTGAGAAGTGACGATGGATCCTTTACGTCTTTTGTCCAGGACATCTCAGACACGTGGATGAGTCCTTCTATGCCTTTTTCAAGCTCAACAAATGCTCCATAGTCGACGACACTGGTCACTTTTCCTTTAACCCTGGTGCCGACCGGATACTTTTTCTCGATGGCTTCCCAGGGATGCTCGGTCAGTTGCTTCAAGCCAACAGCAATCCTGCCGGTTTCGCGATCCATGATAAGCACCTTGACCTTGATCTTGTCATTGACTTTTACGACCTCGGCCGGATGGGTTATTTTCAGCCAGGAAATATCCGTGATATGAAGCAGGGCGTCGATGCCTCCGATATCAATAAAGGCTCCAAAATCTGTGAGATTACGCACGGTGCCGTCAATGATATCGCCAACTTTCATCTTGCTGAATATGCGCTTGCGCGCTTTTGCTTGTTCTTCTTCGACCGCCATTTTTCTCGAAACCACGATGTTCTTGCGCAGCATGTTGATCTTTACGATCTTGACTTCGGATTTCTGACCGATCAGAGATTCGCCGTCAGCTTGTGCCTTGTAGTCGATCTGTGAACTGGGCAGAAATGCTTCAACCCCCATGAGATCGACCGAATACCCGCCCTTGATTCGCTTTTTTATCGTGCATGAAGCAGTCTCGCCGTTCTCATATATATGTTTTATTTTGTCCCAGGCGAGCTGAAAATCCGCTTTTTTCTTCGATATTACGGGAAATCCTTCCCGATCTTCAAAGGCTTCGAGAAAAACATATATCGTTTTTCCTTCTTCGGCATCTTCAGGAGCACCGAATTCTTCGAGGGGCAGAAATCCCTCGGCCTTAAGGCCAAGATTGAGCAGAACACCGTTCTTCGTTCTTTTGATGACCGTCGCTTTTACAATATCACCCTCTTTAGGTGTGACAAATGATTCTTCCAACAGTTTGTTCAAATCCTCTTGAGCAATTTCTTTCATTTGGCTATAAATCCTCCTTTGAATAGTTTTGCCATTCACGTGATTATACTGATTTTTCGACGGTTGTCAATCGTTTTCAGGCATTAGTTCCTGCTCCGAACGGTTGACGAACCGCCTTGAACGCGAAGCTTGTCGTATCAGCAATCAGGACTGCATACAGGCTGACGCACAAAGGCTCATTTGACTTTTGCCCATAAATGAATATAATATGTTTCAATTTGCCAAAGGAGGATTTGATGAGATATTTGTGCATGGCCGCTATGCTTTTCTTTGCATGCGGTGTTCAGAAGGACAGTGATATGGTCGTCAAAAAGACCGGCGTTCCTTACATGAACATTGCGGTAAAGGACTATGGTACCGTTGTGATCGAGCTGCTGCCGGATGCAGCGCCGAAAAACGTCAAAAATATCATTGAACTGACAGATAAAGGTTTCTACAACAATCTGATTTTCCATAGGGTCATAAAAGGTTTTGTTATTCAGGGCGGGTGTCCGAACGGCGATGGCACGGGCGACCCTGGGTATGAGATCGAGGATGAAATCTCGCCGCAGGAGAAACACCTGAAAGGCACAGTGGCGATGGCGAATCGGGGTCCAAATACAAACGGATCTCAGTTCTACATATGTTTAGAGCCTCAGCCCAGACTCGATGGTCGGTATACGATCATCGGTCGGGTCGTACAGGGCATGGACGTTGTGGACCGCATAGGCAATGTGGGGACCGGGCAGTATGACAAGCCATTGGCCGATGTTGTAATGGAAAGAGTCTGGATCGAAAAATAGCCTCAACGCTCTGCTTTTCGTCCAAATGTGCTTGCTGGAAGTATTGTTACACGACAATTATTGACGGTGAGAAGGACGTAAGGTATAATACACAATGGAATTTGATAATCTTTTAACCAGCGCTTTTGGTTTCGCCGAGAAGTTGATACTCGAACTGCTGCAGAGAGGGGAGAGTGTTTATGCAATTTACCCGACCCCAAAAGACGTACCGATGTCTTTTCTTGGCAAGAAGAACATAAAATATGGTTTCTTGAAATTCGAGCATGACCCGATTCTTGAAAAAACATTACCCAGAAGGGTCAAGCACATTTTCCATATCTTTGATATGTACGGCGGCAGGTTTTCGAAAGTATTCAAAGCCAATACACTGGCCACGCTGCTGCTGTTGGACTGGGCCAAGAACGTTGGCGCTGAGAGTTTCACACATCTCTCGAGCGGAGAAGTCTATGGCAGAGGCAAAGACCTGACTGAGGAGGCTGCTCTCGAACCACATGGGTTCTATGCGACTACGAAATACCAGGCAGAGATGTTCTTCAAATACTATCAGCGGGCACTCAGGATAAGTACAGTCCGCTTATTCTTTCCTTTTGGTAGTGGTGTTGAACAGGGTTTTCTCTTCGACCTCGCACGTGCCGTCAAATCCGGGAATCCTGTGGAATCGACGTATGATCAGATCAGCCCCACGTTTGGCGACGATATTGTTGCTCCCCTGTTGAAGATCCACGACCGCAAACAGGTTGGTGTTTACAACTTATGTGGTAGCCCGATAAAAGTTGAAACGATTGTCGAGAAGATAAGACAGATAATAGGAAAAGAACCCAGCAAAATAACGGTAGAAGAGAACGAACTGACCGGGAACGCCAGACTTGCCAGAGAGAAACTTGGTTATGTGGAAACCTCAATTGATGATGCTCTGGAGCGCGCATTTGTGCATATGAAATAGCGCAACTGTTTCATGTATGGCCTGCTGTTTTTCCTCTGTAATTAAATTTGACATATATAGACATTTATGACTGATCTGTTACTGGTTAATCCAAAAGAGGCAGGAGCGTTCTTTGAACGAATGCCGCCTCTGGGTCTTGCATACATCGCTGGAAAACTCCAGACCCGTGGCTACTCCGTAAAAATCGTGGATTTTGAAGTAGATAGACGCCCGTTAACGTACTGGCTGGATTTGTTTCAGCCAAAATATCTTGGCATTTCTGGCACCAGTCATACTCGCTTTGAGTCGTTTCGATTGGCAAATGAAGCAAAGGCTTATTCACCGGAGATTGTGACTATTTATGGAGGCGTGCATGCCACTTTCACCGGCGTCAATACCCTTCGGCGGATAACCGAAATCGACTATGTTGTATGTGGTGAAGGTGAAGATACAATCGTAGCGCTGCTTGATAAACTATGCGCTAGTGAAGAACCCGAAGATGTTTGTGGTATATGCTATCGAAAAGGTGAGGACATCGTACAGACGCGTCCGGCACCGCGCGTCAACCCGCTCGATAGTCTACCCAAACCAGCATATCAACTGCTGAATATGGAACAGTATTCAGTAGAAATGGATTTTCTGGGTCGTAGAGCGATTTCCCTTCTGACCTCACGGGGTTGTTATGCAAAATGCAGTTTTTGCTCTGCCAGTAGGATGTTCGGACATAAGGTGACGACTCATTCTGCTCAACGTATGCTCGATGATGTTGAATTTCTTTTCAGTAGCTACGGGTACGAGGGTCTGAAGATTTTTGATAGCACCTTTACCATGAAGAAAGAACATGTTTATGAATTCTGTGATGAGATAACGAAACGCAAACTCAATTTCCCGTGGGAATGTGAGATAAGAATCGGCTCGGTCGATCTTGAAATGCTTGAGAAGATGAGAGATTCAGGATGTTACTATGTCAATTTCGGTGTTGAGTCCGCAAGCCAGCGCGTCCTTGATCTGATGCGTAAAGCTATTAGAGTCGAGCAGGCAGTCGAACTGCTGAATCTGTGCAACAGTGTAGGTCTGCGTACCAAGGTATTTTTCTCGTTCGGACATATTGGCGAAACAATGGATGACGTGGAGAAGACTTTCGAGTTCATCGACGAGCATGCCGGTGAGATATCGACCGTGGCCAGCGGTGCTGGTGTGCGTGTCTATCCGGGAACTTATCTGGAAGAATATGCCTTCAAGAATAGTTTTTTACCCAGCGATTTTGAGTGGAGTTTACCCTATGATGACCCGCGACTTGACAACATTATGCAGACACGGTCGATACCAGTGCTGGTCCAACCGCAACTTGGCTATGATGAACTGGAAAGTATTGCGCTACAGGTATACTCACGGAAGTTCAGAGGTTGGAAGGGATTCAAACATGGTGTGAAAAAGGTAACTGATTGGAATAAGCTAAAGAAACTCTCACGGCTGCTGAGGATAAAAATGAGAAATTTCTTATCGGGGAGGGATTAGTTACGTGCGTATCTTGCACCTTTCATTTGAGAACTTCCAGGACGTGCCTGGTTTGTTGAGTAGAAGTCACAGCTATTTTGGCGACAAGGGTTGCTTGACGACGATGGTCCGTTCCCGGCTTGGTTTTCCAAACGGAATTTGTTTGCATTACCCGTTTCTCGATTCCGGGTTTCCAAGTAGCCTTTCGAGGATTTTGGGTCGGTACAACGTCAATGTAATGGAAACCGAGTTGAGGCTTAAAGTGAAAGGCGAAAATCCTTTAGAAAGGTTGTATTTCAAAGCCCGGGATTACACCTGGCTCTATAGATTGAGCCGCGCGTGGCGCCGCTATGAGCTGGACAGTTTTGATATCTACCATTTTGACGGGGATGTTCCTTTCATTTACGGTGACCGGATCCTGAAGAAGCTAAAAGGGAAGAAGCTCGTCACGCACTTCTTTGGAAGCGAGCTCAGAAAATGGGGTATGAATTCCTTTTTGCACGAACACGCCCACCTGAGGTTCACTTCGGAGTTAGACCATACAAAGATAGATCCAACGCTTTTCTTCGTGCCTATTCCTTACGAAGTTGGTAATATCAAAGCCCGCACGCGCGAGAACAAGGTGTTACGTGTCGGGCATTCGCCGACACGCAGGACCGCGAAAGGTACTGGAGATATTATTGAAGCGGTGAACCGAATAAAGAAGCATCTGAACTTCGAGTTTCTGCTCATTGAGGGTGTATCCCATAATAAATGCATGGAATTGAAGGCTATCTGTGATATTGGTATCGATCAGATCGGCAACTACGCCGGAACCGGATACGGCCGCAGCGGATTGGAATTTCTCGCGCTCGGGGCACCCACGATTACGGAAATTCCGGATGAATACGAGAGACTGCTACCCGGTCATCCATTTGTCAAAGCTACAAAAAGGGATTTCGAAGAAGTACTTTCGAAATTGTTGCGCGACCATCAATTACGTGAAAAGAAACGTAAGGAAGGTTTAGAGTGGGTACATGAATTCCCGCATCCGAGACGGATAATCTCAGAAATATACAAGGAATATCGCAGAATAGGTTGGATTCATTGAATATACCAATTGCATATTGACAAATATGTATTTTGCATTAGAATTACGTTCTTGAAATATCATGCAGAAATTTGCTTTTGATGAATATTTGGCGTGTCAGAAAAATCTGGTGGATGCGGATCTGAAGAAATTTTTTTCGCAGAAGAATGCGCTGTTTGACATCATGTACTATTCGGTTGATGGCGGCAAACGGATAAGACCCATACTTGCGATTGCAGGATACGAGGCATGCGGTGGCAGTGATACCGGCGCGATAATGCCCATTGCATGTGGTCTTGAGTTGATCCATACCTATTCTCTGATCCATGACGACCTGCCGGCAATGGACAATGATGATTTTCGAAGAGGCAAAGCATCGGCCCATCGGAAGTTCAACGAAGCGACAGCGATCCTTTCCGGTGATGCTCTATTTGCCTATGCCTTTGAGTTGTTCAGCAGCGGTAACGACTATGCGCCCGAGAAATTGGAAGTGATCAGAGTAGTCAGTGAAGCTGTCGGCCCGCAGGGTGTAGTGCATGGGCAAATGCTCGATATATGCGATATGGAACAGCAGCCGAAGGTTTTGAGAAGCATACACCTGAACAAGACTGCCAAGTTCCTTGCGGTGGCAATCAAGGTCGGAGCAATAATGGCGGGTGCATCAAGGACGGTGATCGAAAAATTGCACGGTGCGGGTATCTGTTTGGGGATGCTCTTTCAATACACCGACGACATATTGGATGTAGTTGGAGATAAAAACGCCCTTGGCAAGACGCCGGGAAAAGATGAGGCGAGCGGTAAGCTGACTGCACCTGCTGTTTACGGTCTCGAAGGTGCACGATTCAGGGCGCAGCGTTACGCCGATCGTGCAAAGGTTCAATTCAGAGAGCTCGGAAACGAATTTGAGTTTTTCTGTCAGATGACAGATTTTGTGTTGAATCGTTCGTTTTAGTCATATAAGGAGAAGATGTCATTACTGACAAAGATCAAAGAACCAAAAGACCTCAAGGGTCTGACGCTTGAGCAACTAGAATCATTGGCCAAAGAAATACGTGCCGAGATAGTCAACACATGCGCGAATACCGGCGGACATGTCGCGCCTTCATTGGGTGTTGTGGAATTAACACTTGCCCTTTATGCAGTTTTCGATGCCGAGCGCGATAAGATCATCTGGGACGTTGGACATCAGACCTACACGCAAAAACTGATCACAGGCCGGGCGAAAAGGTTCAAGACTCTGCGAACGTATCATGGAATTAGCGGTTTTCCCAAACGCAGCGAGTCAAAGTACGATGTTTTCGATACAGGACATTCTTCAACTTCCCTTTCCGCGGCAACCGGGTTTGCCCTGGCTCGCGATTTTCGGGGTGATAATTACAAGATCGTGAGTGTAATAGGCGACGGCTCACTTGGTGCGGGTATGGCTTTTGAAGCTCTCAATCACATCGGTCATTTGAAAAAAGACATAATCGTTGTTCTTAATGATAACGAACATTCGATTGGAGAGAGTGTAGGCGCGCTCTCCCAGTATCTTAATAAGGTCATAACGACGAGAACCTATAATCGTTTTCGAGATGATCTTTGGAAATTTCTCGGACGGTTTCCACCTTATTTCCGTGACCGGGGAAGGAATGTGGCAAAGAGGATGCAAGAAGGTCTCAAAGGACTTTATGCGCCATCGATCATATTTGAAGAGCTGGGATTCAGATATATCGGGCCACTGAACGGTCATAAACTTGGGCAGTTGATAGATACTCTCTCAAGACTAAAAGAGGTTCGCGGTCCATGGTTTGTACATGTCGTAACCAAAAAAGGTAAGGGCTACGAGCATGCCGAAAAATGCCCTGAGGTATTTCACGGAATCGGTCAGTACTGTGTGGAAACCGGTGAGGTGAAGAAGAAATCCACTTCATACACCAAGGTTTTCGGTGACGCAATAGTGCGATTGGCCAAGCAGAACGATAAGATCGTGGCCATCAGTGCGGGGATGACCCTCGGTACCGGTCTAAAAAAATTCAGTCAGGAGATCCCCGGAAGATTTTTCGATGTTGGCATTACTGAGCAGCATGCCGTTACAATGGCTGCTGCACTCGCCCTCGATGGTTACATTCCGGTATGTGCGATATACTCTACTTTCCTGCAGCGTGCTTACGATCAAATCATCCACGATGTGAGTTTACAGAAAGCGCCAGTCATCTTTGCTGTTGACCGGGCTGGACTCGTGGGAGAAGACGGCCCGACGCACCACGGTCCGTTTGACCTGTCTTATTTCAGTTGCATTCCGAATATCGTTGTTTCGTCACCCCGAAACGGGACAGAGCTTATTGCGCTGCTTAAGACGGCGGTGCAATACCGGCAAGGACCTTTTGTGATACGATATCCAAGATCATCCTGCGTGTTGGATGACGAAGATCCTGCCCCGCTGTCGATCGGAACATGGGAAACCATATGTGATGGCAGGAATTTGGTCATCGTAGCCACAGGTTCCATGGTCGAAGAGGCGCAGGGTGCTCTCACAATATTGAAGAGAAAGCGCTTACGTCCGAGCCTTGTCAATGCACGTTTTATAAAGCCTCTCGACGGCGCGTTGCTCGATAATCTGATGAAGAAGAACAAGACTATCGTAACGGTCGAGGAGAATGTGTGTCACGGTGGCTTGGGTAGTCTTGTTTCCGAATATTGCGGCGAGAGGAATGCCAGGGTAAGAGTTCGCTGTATCGGTTTACCAAACAGTTATGTCGAACACGGCGCCAGGCAGATATTGCTGAAAATCACACAGCTTAACGCGGAGGGTATTGCAGAAAGAATTCTTTCAATTTTATGATCTTTCTATTTTCTCTTGCGATATTAGCACAATTTACCACTCCCTTTGATGAGAGATTGTACATCGATGCCTACGGTGAATTCGTTATATACGCCCGGTATTTTCAAGGAACCCTGGTCAGTATCGATACTGTAAAGACGATCGAGGATTACATATCCTCTGGTTTCTATACGCGCAACCAGGGACTGTTGCTCAGAGAGTTGAAGCAGGACATGGCAGAGAGCGGAGGTTACGCAAATAAGGGGCTGTTCGGAACTTTCGAGATTCCCCTACCAAAGGGCGGCTTCAGCGATTTCATGGGCGAAACAGGAAAACTTGATGTCGGTGGCTATGTCAAGATTACCCTCGGCGGCAGTGAGACTTTTGTTTCTAACGTGCCCGGATTGGTCGGTCCATCACTCTGGCCTGAGTTGGAGATGAATCAGGAAATGGCTATCAATCTCGACGGCCAGGTCGGCGACCGGGTGAGGGTATTCATTGACCATAATTCCGAACGGATCAATGAGAGCCAGAATAAGATCACCGTGACTTACCAGGGGCGCGAAGATGAAGTTATACAGGAAATCCAGGGCGGCGACACTGAGTTGAAAATCCCGACCACGACCTATACCGGAGACATCCCTTCGCACCGTGGTCTTTTTGGCATAAAATCAAGCGCCAAATTTGGACCGGTGGATCTTGTGGCAATCGCCTCTAATGAGCAAACCCAACATCAGGAAATCGATATCGAAGGTAGTGTGCAGGCACAGGCCGATACGATATGGGACCGCGAGTATCAGAAACGCAGATTCTTTTGGCTGGGTACCAACGAAACAATAATCCCAGAATCTCTGCAGGTGTACATTGATGATAACAATTTTCAGAACAACAATGTAGCCGGCGGCATCACCCTCTACGGGACGGCTTATGTTGATGTTAATGGCGATGATATTATTCCCGATGATACCCTGCAGTCTGAAGTTGGCTATTTCACTTTGAAATACCTTGAGCAGGATTACATATTCATCCCGGGTAACAATATCGTTGAACTCAAGCAAGGTCTTCAGAAGGACGCTGAGGTTCTCGGCGTAAAATATAGTCTTCTGCGTAATGGACAGATAGTAAATGTTGGCGGCATAGTGCAGGATACAGTGGTGCTGAAACTTGTATGCCCGAAGAGCCCGGATAGTACATCGGTCACCTGGCAGTATGAGTTGAGGAATTACTATCAGATAGTGGCTCCTGGGTCGCGGCTTGATTCATTGAAGATCTTCTATATCACACCTGGTGGACAGCACAGAGACCGCAATGATGTCGGTGATACATATCTTGAAATTCTGGGACTCGACGATAACAAGGATGGAAGGGTCGATGATTATTTTGGCGAGTACGGGTTTGACGCAGGCCGTGGTCTTCTGATTTTCAGAGATTCACTACCCTTTGCATCCGACACGCTGGACGACCCCGATCTTGAAATCTACGAGAATCCATATTACATGCAGGGGCGCGGAAAGTATTATCTATACAAGAAGACAGTTGAATCCCGTCCCGTATTTTCACTGCCACCGAATGTTGTTGATGTGACGGTATACGTCGACGGTTACGAACAGACTGAAGGCGTGGATTATTACGTCAATCTTGATCTCGGGGAACTCGAGTTCAAGAAAGTCATACCGCCTACCGCGCGCGTCAAGATACACGTTGAATATGCACCGTTCTTCTCGGCGGCTCAAAAATCGCTTATCGGCGTGAGAGCAAGCATGAAGTCCTTTGGTGATGCGTCACTCGGTTCTTCTTTCTTCTATCGGACCGAGTCTTATCCAACGGATCGCGTGCGGCTGCGGGAGGAGCCTTTTAATCGCATGGTTTGGGAAGCGGATATGTCTTTACCACAGAAACTGCCGTTCCTTACAAGAGCCGTTGACTGGCTTCCCTTGGTCCAGACCGAAGCCGAATCGAAAATCAATTTGAATGTCGAAACTGCTTATTCGATCTCCGATTTGAATTCCAAGGGTGAAGTGTATCTCGACGACCTGGAATCATCAACGATAGTGACTAATGAGATTTCGATCACGTACAGTGATTGGGTTCAATCATCAAGGCCAGTAGGCATGCTACAAGATGATCTAGCTATCGAAAGAATACTCTGGTATAATCCGCGAGGTGCTGAGGTTCTTACTGCCGGAGATATCTATCTAGACCCGCTTGATCCAAATGAAACTGCTCATGTTTTGAGACTTGTATTCAATCCTGACGACCTGTCGTCGTTCGCTGGCTTAATGCAGTATATGTACAGCGCGAATTTCGATGATTGCGAAAATCTCGAGTTTATCGTAAGGGGCAATGGTGGTCGTATCCATGTTGACCTGGGTCAGGAAATGGCCGAGGACCAATTACGGCGCAATAGCACTGGAATACTGGTCGGTGTCGGTGTTCTGGATGATGAGGACCGCGACCACAATGGTTCATGGAACGAAAGCAGTGAGGATACCGGATATGATGGTGTCTTTGGTGTTGATGAGGAGAACGTGGCCGGCGATGACGCAAATGATGACTATACCGAAAGTGACTATACCGGAGGTATAAATGGCAGTGAGAGTAATCATCTATGGAATACGGAAGATATCAACCGTAATGGAATTCTGAACGTCGACAACATTTATTACAGTTATGTAGTCAATCTGGATTCCACAGAATTCATGGTCGAAAATGCAGGTCTTCAGGAAGGTTGGACGATGTTTCGCATCCCGATCAAAGACACGATGGCTTTTGACACTGTATTGGGGCAACCGGATTGGCGTACCATCAGGTATGTACGTATCTGGCTGGAGAATTTCTCTTCTGCCGAAACACTTGAAATATATCGTCTTTTTGCCACGGGCAGCAGATGGAAGAATTATGGTGTCAATGGAGATCTTTCGACGTGGGACTCAACAGAAGTGTTTACACTGACCCCGGTCAACACCAGAACACACTCCTACTACGAGTCCCCCTTTGTTGAAGAACGTGATCCTCTGACCGGTCAGGTGAAGAGTGAGGGCGCGCTGGAATTGAGACTTGAGAATATCAGGGAGGGTCATACATGCATTGCGCACCGGCAGACCGACGCCAACGAGGACTATCGTGCATATGATACGCTGACCTTCTATCTGAACGCCCTGCATTCAAATCCGATCGTATCAATGCGTATCGGCAGCGATTCTGTAAATTATTATGAATATAAGACCGAATTCGATAATGGGGTAGCTGTGGCCGGTGGCAATGGCTGGCGTACGTTCACTGTTTCAACGGAGCATCTTCTTGACTTGAAGCAGATCACACAGGGCGAGGGTGTGGCGAGAGACTCTGAATATGCGGTCGTTGGCAACCCTTCGTTGTCGGTCAATCAATTTTTCGAAATCGCAATTACGAATCAGAATACTACTCCTTTGACCGATACAATATGGTTTAACGATATCAGATTAATCTCGCCACAAACTGAAATCGGACGTATCATCAGAGCAACAGGTTCACTGAATCTTGCCGATCTTGCTTCTGTGACGGTTTCTTTTGATGAATCAAATGGCCGTTTCAAACGTCTTTCGGAGTCCAAGACCATATCGACCAACAGTGCTGGCCGCAACTATGCAATAAATTCGAGCATTGCGCTTCACAAATTCTTACTCGAGAAATGGGGATTCAATATGCCCTTGGTCCTCAATTATAGGAATACTCTCCAGAAACCGCGTTTCTCATATTTCGCCGATGATTTAGAAATCACGGGTGATGAATTGGATAAACAGAAATCGACAAATATCGTTAACTCGTATACGATCAGTCTTTCAAAATCAGGTTCAAAAAACTGGCTCATCAAGAACACCCTGGATGCGTTGTCATTCGAGCATAGCCGTTCCAAGACGAATACCCATAACGCGCTCAATGTCGATACTTCAATCACCAAGAGTTACCGTGGGACATATCGGCTCGATCCGCGGGTGTCTTTCAAGCTGCTCGGGCAGGCATTTTCGGTTATGCCACAGAACATATCGTTCAACGTGTTGTATGCCGATAACCTTGTGCGCTACTATTATCGTCTAGACCCTGATGACACTTTGCGTTACTCGGCTTCAGGTTCGCAACACCGCAAGACCATGAACCCTAGTTTCAGCGTGGCCTATTCACCCCACCGAACATTGAGTACGAATTTTGATTTCACTCAGAACCGCGATTCGGTCTCAACACGCGGACAATTCGGCGAGGAAGTGGCCAGGAACCAGACGCTTAACGCAACATTCACGGAGGATTTCAAGCTTTTCAGGCCCAGGTTGAGTTTCAATGCCTCGTATAACGAAGACTATCGCTTCGAGATTCGCCAGGATGAAGACCTGCGGAATGTCTCGAATAGTGCTAGATACGGAGTCGATGGAACGGTGGATGTCCAGCGGATCGTCAAGTTCATTACACGCCTGCGGGACGAAACAAAAGACACGCTCCTCACGGTTGGGACACCGGCCTGGCTCGCCAAGCAGGTAGAATATTTCATTGAACGATTGCAGAATCCTTCGCTGAGCTGGTCGCGTCTGAAGAACTCCAACTACCTCAGTGTCAAGAGACGTCCTGATTTTGAATACCAGTTTGGCCTCGTGGATTCAATCCCATCCGATGATGTTTCGCCGAACAGTTATCCGGGCAGGGGCATGACCGATTCATACAAGGCAACATCAGGATTGAACCTGAACTTCATTACTCTGAACGGTGTCTATAACGAAAATATCAACAGGACGTACGCTTTTGGCAACATAGAGACACGTACGCATACTACGTCCTATCCAAATGCCAATGTGAGGGTGGCAAAACTTGAAGTCCTGCCGTTCCTGAAGAAATATACACATTCATCATCTATCAATATGATGTTCAACCAGACATTTGAACGTCGTTTCCAGGATACCGTCCTGCAGTCGGATTCGAAGAGTATTAGTTTTAGCCCCCTGGTCGGTTGGCAGGTGCAATGGGTGAAAGGAATTTCTTCGACAATAGACATCTCGTATTCGGAGACGGCGTCAAGAGATTATCAGGGTGCGTACATCGTGCCGTCAAAAACGCTGAACCGAGGTGCTTCAGTGAGTTTGGGCTATACATTCAGCGCGCCCAAAGGTCTCGGCCTACCGTTCCTAAAAGGCATTCGCTTCTCGTCCAACCTCGCGCTGAGCTTGGGACTCAGTTACAACCGAAGCACAAACTATTCTACAAACCTCACTGAGCCAATCTACGATTCGAGTGTTATGCAGGGCGATCTGGGTTTGTCCTACAACTTCTCCTCAAGCATCACGGGCGGTGCGAATTTTTCTTACTCGCAGAACAAAGAGAAGGTGCGCGATCAGGATACGAAAAGAGTTGGTGTTAACATATGGACGAACATAAATTTCTGATACGAGTTGCTCGCTGTCATCTGCTGTTGATTGGTTTGTTACAGGTTTTACCTCTCTTTTATGTTCATGCAAAGCATCCTTACGACCATTTCACCGCATTCTGTAGCATAGGTGAACGTGCGCCTGGGACTGCTGGTCATATCAGGGCGCGGGATTTCATTATCGGAAATTTGAAGAATCCGGAGGTCGATACATTCCGGGTGTTAGGCACAGATTACTTCAATATCTACAAGCGGTTTCTTGGAAATGGTCCCCGTATCGCTTTCGCCGCTCACTGGGATTCTGACGTAGGGTGTCCGGGTGCCAATGACGGTGGCTCGGGTGTGGCAATACTACTCAGCCTGGCCGATACTCTGGCAAAGGATCGGCCGGGACACGGTGTTGACCTTCTCTTCTTCGACGGTGAAGATGTGGAAGCGGCCGAACTACTTGGCTCAAAACACTTTGCCGCCAGTTGTATTGTCAACTATGACTACGTCATAGTGCTCGATATGGTCGGCGATAAGGACCTGCAGGTATTCCAGGAAGGTAATTCAAAGAAATTCTTTCCAGCCTTTGTGGATTCGATATGGGAGATAGGGCAGTTGCTTGCGCCGGACATCTTCATTCCGCTCGTGAAGTATTACATCGTCGACGACCATATTTCTCTCATTAAGTACGGCATCAGGTCGATCGATGTGATCGATTTTGATTATCCTTACTGGGATACGGCGGATGATACGGTGGATAAATGCAACCAGCAAAGTCTCGACACGATCTACCATTTTGTATTGCATCTGATTTACGAGCGTTCTGTATATTGATGAAAGGTATGAAAAAAAGCGAAATTATTGTTCTGTTACTTTTTATCGTTTCTCTGGTTGCCATTAATGTGTACAATTACTGCAGAAAAGAGAGATTGAAGGAAACTTACTCCGTACTCATCGAGCGCGGTAAGATCAAACTGGCGATCAATGATATTGGAGCTGGTGAATTAGAGAGTCTGCCAGGCATCGGTCGCGTCCTTGCCAGGCGTATAATCGATTACCGTGATCAGATCGGGAGATTCAAGTCCCTCGAGGAGCTAAAACAGGTCAATGGTATCGGAGATAAGCTATATCAGAAAGTCTATCCCTACCTGAAACTGTAACTGGCGCAAATCGACTTTCAGTGAACGCCGTGTTCGTTTGTGTGTATAGCTTTACATGCTGGCGAGAAATTCGTAAAGCGTGCGGACGCCAAACCCAGTCCCTCCGGGCGGTGTATAATCGCTCTCTTTGTCTGTAAGCTCTGTCCCAGCAACATCTATATGCAGCCATTTAGCTTTTTCCACAAAGGCTTTGAGGAATATTCCAGCGGTTATGGCCGAGGCATAACGACCGCCTGAATTTTTGAGATCGGCGACATCGCTCTTCAGCAATTCGACGTAGCCTTCATAAAGCGGCAAAGGCCACAGCGGTTCACCGGTTCGCTCGGAGACTCTGATTAGTTTATCGCTCATCGCTTTGTTGTTACCCATCAAACCGGCAATTTTTTCACCCAACGCGACCACACATCCTCCTGTCAGGGTCGCTATATCGATAATGAGCTTTGCCTTTTTCCTTTCAGCGTAGACGAGAGCATCGGCGAGAGTCAATCTGCCTTCGGCATCAGTACTGACGATTTCTACCGTCTTACCGTTCATTGCACGAACCACATCGCCCGGACGAAAGGCCGAGCCCGAGGGCATATTCTCGACTGCCGGAATGATCGTCATCAGGTTAGTGCTCGTGCCCAGCTTCGCAAGGGCGAGGGTAGTGCCAACAACCACGGCGCCACCTGCCATGTCGCTTTTCATCGCGCCCATTCCCCCTGATTGTTTTATGGATATTCCACCGGAATCAAATGTGACCGTCTTTCCGATCAATGTAACCAATGGTTTGCGTGCAGAAGCAATCCTTAAAACGATGAATCGGGGTTCATGTGAGCTGCCTTGTCCAACCGCCAGCAGGGCGCCCATGCCCATTTTCCGCATCGCGGTTTTGTCCAGGCACTGGCACTTTATTATCCCTCCGAGTCCCCAATCCCTTATCAGTTTCTGAATGGACTCGTGCATTTTCTCCGGCGTGAGGACGTTTGCCGGTTCATTGATCAGGTCGCGGGCGGCGTTTTGGGCATTGGCAAGGATTTGTCCCGACTTGATTGTACTCTTTATTTGCTTTGCATTTGATGGATCTTCCTCTGCGATCACAAAATCTTTTATCTGATGTCGATCTGAGGATTCCTTATACGCGCTGAAATTGTATAGTGCAAGGCATGTTCCTTCAACCAGTGACTGTGCCGCTCTCGATATATCCATGCCACCGATACCAGCGCCATGAACGACCGTTCCGATACGCTTAGCGTTGATTTTTCTTGCTTTTTTAGCCGCGGCTCCGGCTGCTCTTCTAATGGTCTCGTAAGTGAGTTCTTCTGGCTTGCCAATCCCGACGAGGATTATTTTCCTCGCGTGAAGTTTAGGGCATTCATGCAGTACCGTCACCTCACCAACCTGGCCGGTCAGTTCACGGTCTGTGATGAGTCTCGATATCAATCCTTTAAGTGTTTTATCCACGGCGCCTGTTGTGCCATGTGGTGATTTCTTACCTTCAAAAATACTGAGGATAATGGCATCACCTTTGAAATCAATAATTGATTTGGTAAGTATGCTTATTTTCATGCTCATAGTATACTGTAATCGACCGCAAAGTCAAGTCTGGAAAGCCCTGGCAAGAACATCAGGGTGAGGAAGGGTATGTTGACTTTGTTGGCTAAATATATATAATTTCACTATGAAATCAGCGAAAAAAGTAAAGGGATCCCGCGCGCCGAAACCAAAATTGTCGAAACGCGCGTATGCTATGCCTTTTTCTCCGATTCGCAAACTAACGCCATTGGCCGATGAAGCGAAAAAGAAGGGAATTCACGTATTCCACCTGAACATTGGTCAGCCGGACATTGAGACACCAATAGAGATGTTCGATGCAATCGCCAAATTCAGAGAGAAGGTGTTGAGTTATGGACCATCAGGCGGGTTACTCGATTTGCGGCTTGCCGTTGCGGATTACTATCGAAGGGTTGGCATCGATATCGATCTGGATAGTGTCTGGATCACGACCGGTGGTAGCGAAGCGATTCTGTTCACATTGATGTCCGTGTGTGACCCAGGAGATGAGGTCATTGTCTTTGAGCCCTTCTACACAAATTACAATGGACTGGCGACGATGGCCCAGGTCAAGCTTGTTCCTTTGACGACCAAGGTCGAAAACGGGTTCCATCTTCCCACACAATCGCGGATTGAGGCGAAGATCACGCGAAAGACACGGGCGATATTGATCAACACGCCGAATAACCCCACCGGAACCGTGCTGACCGAGGAGGAGATGTATATCCTGTACAAAATATGCAAGAAACACGGTCTCTTCCTGCTTTCGGATGAGGTTTACCGCGAATTTGTGTATGATGGACGTATCCAGATAAGCGCTTTGTCGCTGCCTGAAATACAGGACCAGGTTATTGTGCTCGATTCCATATCCAAGCGTTTTTCAGCCTGCGGTGCCCGCGTTGGTTGTATCATCAATCGCAGCAAGAAGGTAATGGATGAGATAATAAAATTCAATCAGGCAAGACTCTGTCCACCGACTATCGAGCAGGTGGGTGCGATTGCCGCCTACAGGAATTTTGACCAATACATTAAACCGGTAATCGTTGAGTATGAACATCGCAGGGATTTTCTTTTCAAAGGGTTACAGGGAATAAAGGGAGTCTACGGGCACAAACCAGAGGGTGCCTTCTATACGGTGTTGAGATTGCCTGTGAAGGATGCCGATAGGTTCTGCAACTGGTTACTTAGTGATTTTCACTATAAGAAGAAGACAGTGATGCTTGCCCCGGCGAATGGATTTTATTCTTCTGCTAACAAGGGAGTTAATGAGGTCCGCATTGCCTACGTGCTCAAAGAAGCTGATTTGAAAGATGCGCTTGACGTCCTCAACGTTGCCCTTGGATCTTACAAGGATTGATCCCTTTTAGATTTAGATGAATTTGCAGCTCCAACTGCGCAGGTTTGGCGTTTCTGCGTTAAGAATAATCCCTCTAAGTTTTGCTGACAGCATTGCCACCCTGCTCGGCTTTTTGTTCTATTGCATCTTGAAACAAAGGCGTCGTTACATTGAACACAATTTACGTCACATTTTTTTCGATAAGCCTGTTGAGCCTAAGCAATTCAACAGGTATGTCAGGAATACATTTGTGAACTATGGACGTCATATGGTCGACTTTCTCCGGCTTGGGTTCATGAGCGGGGAAGACTTTAGTGTCGAGATGATTGGTATCGAAAATGCCTTTGAGGCCTTAAAGCTGAACCGGGGCTGTGCTTTACTGACCCTGCATCTCGGTAACTGGGATTACGCAGGCGCCTACCTTGCAACGCGTGGCCTTCCGATTTCTGCACTGGTCGAAGACATCGACCCGGCTATGTTAGATCTATATACGGAACATCGCGAGCGAACTGGGATGAAGACTTTTCCTGTTTCGAGGTCGGCCTTCGCATTCGTCAATACGATCAGAAGCAACCGTATCATGGCAATACTCGGCGATCGTGACGTGGTGGGAAATGGCATCCCTGTGCCGTTCTTTTCGGGTGTGCGGAAGGTACCCAGGGGCCTTGGCGAGATAATTATCAAGAAGCAACTGCCGGTCGTGTTCGGTTACATGGTTTTTCATCCCCTCAGGAAGCGGCGCTACCTGGGGCTCATCGAGCCGCCGGTTTTTTTTGCTGGTGGGGTTGAGGAATTCAACAGACATATTGTGAGGAAATTTGAAGAATTTATCAGACTGTATCCTGACCAGTGGATTGTTTTTCACCCCGAATGGGTGGACGAGATGAGGGCATGAGCAAAATAGTGGTGAAGATAACAGGTGATTTTGTTCCACAGTATCAAAGCGAACAGGCGGCGGGTTGCGACCTTCACGCCTGTATAGCTGAGGATGTCGTGATAAAGCCACAGGAATATTGTACCATCCCGACCGGCATAAAAGTAGAAATTCCCGAAGGCTATGAGGCTCAGGTCAGGCCGAGAAGCGGCCTCGCGTCAGCTCACGGCATTGGCATTTTGAATACGCCGGGTACAATTGACGCTGACTACCGAGGCGAAATAAAGGTGATATTATTCAACTTTGGCAAAATGCCGTTCAGGATAAAGAACAGAGATCGCATTGCTCAATTGGTGTTCAACAAGATCGAGCATGTTTCGTTTGAAATAGTAGAGGATCTTGAGAGAACGGGAAGGCAGGAAGGTGGATTTGGCCACACCGGGAGGCAATGATTTGAGACCGGTTATGCTGAAATGCGACGATTCGGAAGGGGTGGATCGGTATCGATGAAGATATTGATGGTCACGGAGACATATTATCCCTTGATAGGCGGCATCCCCGATCATATCTCGCATCTTGCCGACGAGTTGCGGGAACGCGGACACGTGGTCAAAATCCTTACCGCTCGCTTCGGCTGGGATCATCAAGCAACCGACGAGGATATTGTAAGAATCGGGCGGGGGATACCGATTCGCGCCAATAAATCTTTTGCGCGGCTTACCCTTGGTTGGAGACCTTCGAATAAGGTGAAGCAGTTCCTGGAGGATTATCAACCCGATGTCATACACGTTCATGGTTCCCTGGCACCGATGTTACCGATTCTGGCTATCAGGCATTCAAAAGCAAAGACTATCGCCACATTTCATGCCGGGCATAGAAAATCAATTGGTTACATGCTCTTTCGACCACTGCTCATGCCTTATTTCAGGAAATTCGACCGTCTGGTTGCTGTTTCCAAGACAGCCGAATTTGCGATGAGCAAGTATTTCAGCGGTGATTACAAGATAATACCTAATGGTATCGATACGGATGGTTTCAATCCGAAAGGCCCGTTCATCGAGCAATTTGCGAATAACCGAAAAAAGATTTTGTACATGAACCGCCTCGAACCAAAAAAGGGATTACCGCATCTTTTGCGGGCTTTGTACCACATAAAGCGGGAGATCCCAGACGTTCTGCTCATAGTGGCTGGGTCAGGGCCGTTCGCCAAGTACTACAGGGATATGGTTGACGATACCATAATGGATAATGTAGTATTTGTTGGTAAGATTCCCGGGAGACCGGTTTCGTTAAGGGCGTCCTACTACCGAAGTTGTGATATATTCTGCGCACCATCCATCGGCCATGAGAGTTTCGGCATAGTACTTTTGGAGGCGATGGCTTGTGCAAAACCAGTAGTCGCCTCACACATTGATGGGTTCATACACGTGCTGGAACACGGAAAAGAAGGATTATTCTTCCCTTCGAAGGATGACAAGGCGCTGGCGGCGGCGACAATAAAGATTCTTAAAGACCCGGGCCTTGCAGAACAAATGGGTAAAGCAGGAAGGAAGAAAGCGCTGGCATACTCGTGGAGGAAAGTGGCCGTAGACGTTGAACATCTCTATGAGAGACTCAGAAGAAATGACACCGGGTGAACGCGATGATTCTTTTTGATAAAGCAAACATTTCTCGCAGTACTGCAATGGGGGTGCTGCATTAAGAGGGCGAATTTCTGGAATATACTGAAGGTTAGGGATTTCTCGATATTCACTTTTGCGCAGACCGTGAGTCAATTCGGGGACAAACTGGATTACATCGCCCTGGTAGCAATCATTGGTTTGTTCCCGAAGGAACAAGCGCCGCTGTTGCTTTCTCAGATGATGATATTCATAACGCTCCCTGTATTGATATTCGGGCCGATCGCGGGTATTCTTGTCGACCGCTGGCATAAAAAAACCGTTATGGTTATCTGTGACGCGCTGCGTACTGTTTGTGCAATTATGATCCCAATACTTTTTCTGGCCACGCGCAGTATCTATCCGGTTTTTGCTGCTGTGTTTTTCATGTTCCTACTCGCTTTGTTCTTCAACGCGGCACGTAGTGCTATCATACCTAACCTCGTGTCCAGGGAGCGTATTTTGACTGCGAATTCAGTTGTGAATTTTGTTTCGCGCGGTGCGACTTTCATGGGCATGCTCGTGGGTGGAATCATCGTTGATTGGCAGATATGGCATAAAGCGTTCGGCATAGCTGGCTGGACAGCGGCCTTTATTCTGGATAGTGTTACTTTTGCCGTATCAGCATTTCTTTTGTACATAATGAAGGTCAGATTGCCGGAAATTCCCAAGAAGGTTGAACACTTGAAACCCAGGGGATTTTTCATGTTGCTGAAAGGGGGATTGTCCAAGATGTGGCACGAGTTGGTATACGCTCTGAAGATGATTGTCCGTGAGAAGAATCTTGCGTTTGTAATGGCAACAATCGTATTGATGGTTATCGCGGGGAGTGCGATCTACATCCTGGTGATACCGACAGTACAGCAGGAGATGGCATGGGGCACCAGTGGCGTAGGTTTTCTGGCGGCAATCGGCGCCATTGGATTATTGCTCGGTGCATACCTGACTGGTATCTTCGGCCATCACTTCGATATGAAGATTTTGATGCTGGCGAGTTTTATCATCATAGGCGGAGCATTGTTACTTTTTCCAATCCTGAACAGTTTTCTCGTTTTTGCACTGGTGTGTTTCGTTTGCGGGACAGCTATTTCACCCGTCTTCATTGGCCAGGATACCTTAATACACCATTATGCTGATGAACTGGTCCGTGGCAGGATTTTTTCGATAAGGGATTGGATACTCAACGGGTTATTCGCCATCGGCGCTGCGTTAGTAGGTTTCTTGTCTGCGGTTATTAACAAGGATTATCTTTTCGTGATATTTGGGATATGCGTTGCCTCTTTGGCAACGCTCGGTTGGTTGATATTAGCACGTGGTAAAAGCAATTCAGTTTCACAGAGTCACACCTAAGGTCCAGTTCTGTGGTACCTGGAACCACCCTGGGCAATTCGAGGGCTTCATACGTTCGATTCAGCGTGATTTCAGGGTGGTGCTGCCCGGCGATGAAGGAGACGGGTTGGTTATTACCTTTGATGATGGGGATATGAGCGTATATCACCATGCATTTCCGATTCTCAAACGGTGCGGTGTGAAGGCAGTTGTGTTTCTGATCGGCGAATATATAGGTAAGGACGATCTATGGGATATCACTTTGCTGGGTAAGAGAAGCGTTCACCTTGGATGGGATGAGATCTGTGAAATGAAGGAGTGGGGGATCGAATTCGGATCGCATACAATGAACCACCGTAATCTCACGACGCTCAATATGGATGAAATTTCTTATGAGCTGTCAGAATCGAAAAGGATTCTTGAGGACAGAATTGGACAAGTCCGATGTGTATCCTACCCATTCAATCGAGTGAATGACCAGATTGTCAGTCTTGCCAGGCAGGCCGGCTACCAATACGGGTTCGGCGGGTCAGGACAGAGTGACCTGCTCATAAAAAAAGAAGCAGTATATATAACTGATACTCCCTGGAGCTTAAATGTTAAAATACGCGAGCGTCCGCGACTACTATACCGTTACGATAGGGCTAAGCAGCAGGTCATAAACTACTTCACGATAGCCACGATGCTTGCGAAGAAACAGTCAAAGGGTTAGGGTTTAGATGCTGGATAAGGATCGGATGATGTTGGGCTGTTTGGAGAGGCGATACTGTTTCGTAATCGTGGTTCGTATGTCGTATTCGTATTATTTCCTGAGATGAAAGACGCTGCAGAAGTGCGTGTTCAGTATGGTGAATCGAGCATCAAGTTTCCAACGGGAATAACGATATTAGCGATATTAACGAGATTAACGTTGTGTTTTTGTATATGGGGCCAAGCCGGGTTCCGATTCGCCTTTCGATACCGTCGGCTGAGTGGCGATAGGTATTGATAGTTTTGATGGGTTATATACGTATAGCATAAAAGAGTGTGAATAAGGAAGGGAGGAATAATGGTTAGAAAAAGCATCGTCTGTGCATTGTTGCTGGTCGCCATGGTATGGGCTCAGAGTGCAGATTCTTTGATCGACCATGCGGTAGAATTGTACGAGACAAGGCATCTCGATGATACGAACCTGTCAAAGAGTGCTTCGATACTTGAAGGGATCGTTGAGAGTGATCCGAAGAATGTTCGAGCGCTTTATGAGCTATCGAAAGTCTGTTTCTTTCTTGGCGACGAGGCCGAGGAAAAGGACGCGAAACTGAAACTCTTCTACAAGGGCAGGGATTATGGTGAGAGTGCCATTGAACTCGATGAGGAATCGCCCGATGCGCATTTTTGGTATATGGTAAATGTTGGAAGAGTGGGACAAACAAAGGGCGTATTGAATTCACTCGTCTTGGTACCCACGGTGAGAGAGGAGATCAACACAGTATTGGAACTTGATCCAAAACATACCGGTGCTCTGGATGCGCAGGCAATGCTGTATTATGAGCTTCCTGGGCTTTTGGGTGGTAACCTCAACAAATCAATCGAGTCTCTTGATAAGGCCATTGCTCTTGATTCAAACTACACCTTGCTTTACGTCGATATGGCGAAAGTATATATCAAAAAGAAGAATTATGAAAAGGCTCGCTGGTACCTGGGTCGGGCAGTCGAAATAGAAACTCCAACCTATGAAGCCGATCACGTCCTCGATGACAAACCGGAGGCGATAGAGTTGCTGGAGGAGATCAAAGACAAGTAGTAACCGATAACTGATAACAGATATCTGATGACAGATAACCGCTGACAGAAGTCCGGCGTTCATAGTCACAAAGGAAAACAAAGCGTAAATGGAAAAGATGGTCGATACACTGGTCATGCTGTTCCGGCTTGACAAAGGCAACAGGTTCAAGAAGTACGGATACTTTGAGGGTTTTCTGAGCATTTTACTGAATGTTGTTCTATCTACTCTCAAGTTCGTTTTTGGCACGTTACTGAATAGTGTTTCGTTGATCGCCGACGCACTTCACTCGCTTTCTGATGTCATCACATCGGTGATAGTGGTGTTCGGTTTTAAGATTTCGGCAAAGCCGCCAGATGAGGAACATCCGTTCGGGCACGGAAGGGCGGAACGTATTGTTTCGATAGTTATTGCTTGTTTGCTCATCGTGGTGGGTTTTGAATTCTTCATGAGCGGTTTTGAACGATTCAGGAATCCGATTCCCATCAGGTCAGATGCTCTGGTGATCGCGATGCTTGTGGGGTCGATATTCATTAAGGAATTCCTTTACCAGATATCTTTACGTCTGGGGCGTAGGATCAATTCCGCCAGCCTTAAAGCAGATGCCTTTCATCACCGAACCGACGCGATTTCAACGGTTCTCGTCTTGATTGGGTTTGTATGTTTTCGCTTTGGGCTGTTCAGTCTTGATGGCTTAATGGGTATGGCGGTTGCTCTGATAATTGTATATGCCGGTGTCTCCATCATCATAGAATCGGGTAATTTCTTAATCGGCCAGGCGCCGTCTTCGTTTTTGGTCGATAGGATCAAGGACACGGCAGCGCAATGCGACGGGGTAAACGATGTGCATCATATCCATGTCCATGATTATGGAGGTCAACTTGAGGTTACCATACATGTAAGATTGAAAAGCAATATTCTTCTGGACGATGCGCATCTGAAAGCGTCAGAGGTTGAGGAGGCGATCAGGCGCTGTGTGCCGGGTGCCGAAGTTACCGTGCACCTTGAACCCTACAATGAAGGCAGAAGAAATTCGTAAGGCACACGACGGTTTCACAATAAGAAAATTCCGTATGGCAGACTACGATTCATTATTGGAACTGTGGGACAATGCTGGATTACCTCATAAGCCTAAAGGTCGCGATACTAGGGAGAACATATCGCGGGAGATCAATCATCCTAATGCGGTGTTTCTCGTGGCTGAGAAGGACGGTTGTCTGATCGGTTCTGCGTTCGGCACGCACGACGGGAGAAAGGGTTGGATAAACCGGGTTGCTGTTCTTCCTGCACACCGGAGGCAGGGCATCGCAGCCGATTTAGTTGAAGAAATAGAAAAGCACATCACGAGAATGGGGATCGGCATAATTGCCTGTCTTGTTGAAGAATGGAACAGAGATTCACTAAGTTTTTTCCAGAAGATGGGTTATGTTTGCCACAAAGACATATTCTATCTTACAAAGCGGGAGGTTGATTACATATGAAGAAAATAGGTATTATCGGGGGGTTGGGCCCGGAAGCAACAATAGACTACTATCGTACGATCATAAATGAATGCCGTGAGCAAACACAAGGCGACGTTCCGGAGATCATCCTCTACAGTTTGAACCTCAGGGACTTTCCAAGTATTGATAATGAAGATGCGGTCGTAAAATGGTTATTAGACGGTCTCAAAGCGCTGCACCGTGCTGGGGCACATTTTGCTATCATCTCTGCAAACACGCCGCATATTGTATTTGATAAGCTAAAGCCTCTGTCGCCGCTACCTTTGTTGAGCATTGTGGAAGAAACGTGGACGGCAGTCAGGGCATTGGGTGTTGGCAGGGTGGGGCTTTTTGGTACCAAGGTAACCATGAGTAGTGATTTTTACCAGCGGGTTTTCGAAAATTATGGTATCGCGCTAGTCGTACCATCAATAGAAGAACAGGACTATATTGATCATAAAATATCGTCAGAACTTATGTTTAACAACATATGTGAAGAAACGAGGAATGGCTTGCTTGGAATAGCAGAGCGGATGATCAGCGATGAAGATATAGAGGCACTAATTCTTGGATGCACCGAGTTACCGCTCATACTCACCCATGATGATTTGGGTATCCCGTTCCTTAACACAACGAGGATCCATGCACTCAGTGCCATCCGCTATTGTCTGACAGGTCTGTAGACCTTGTGCCATCCCTACGCAAATGGGTCGAGAATCAGGCACAATAAAGCCGACTTCTTGTTGCCGGCGAATATTGTAATCACATCCACCGATCTTGTGTGTGGTTATTGATGCTGCTAAACATATCGTACAGGTAAGGGAATTCAGGGTGACAACGCCAAGGACATGAAAGGCATACCAGCCTTGGTGTTTATAGCTCTGCTTGACATTTAGATGTTCTGGCATATAATTGCGCGATAACGTATGGAGCAGCCAAGAGTCTTGATCATCGACGATGAAAAAGCGATCTGTGAGGCTTGCTCGACCGTTCTGACCCAGGAGCACTATGACGTTCAGACCAGCCATGATGGTGAAACAGGACTGGAAAAAGTTGACGCCTTCAAACCGGATATCGTTTTTGTCGATTTAAAGATGCCGGGTATGAGCGGCATAGATGTTATCCGGGCAATAAAAGAGAAGAATCCTGACATAGTGCCTATCGTAATTACTGGTTATGCATCGATTGATTCGGCTGTCGAATCAATGAAGGCAGGTGCCTATGACTTTCTACCGAAACCTTTTACACCTGCACAGCTCAGAATTATTGCAGAAAGGGCACTGGATAAGCGACTGGCATCTCTTGAAGCTGAGCGCCTAAGATGTGAGAAAGAGAAGATGCGTCAGGGATTTATTTCGATGGTGTCGCATGAATTGCGTACACCGCTTGTTGCGGTTATTCAATACCTCGAGGTACTTAATAATAGTTTTGCCGGTAGCATTTCCGGTGATCAGGGTAAGATTATCGATCGGATGAAGGTACGTATGACTGAGTTGTTGAGGATGATCGACCGGTGGTTAAAACTTGCCCGGCTCGAGGAATTAAAGTTGAAAGAAGATTTCGCAGTCTTCGATATCGAGCCAGTGATTCTCGAAGCAATTGACCTTGTCAAGAATATCGCTGCTGAAAAAAATGTATCTGTAGAATACAATGCCTGCTCCTCTGAGGCTGCGATTAAGGGAGACCGTGATTTAATTAAGGAAGTTCTTGTGAATTTGATTGGCAATGGCGTAAAATACAACCACATCGGGGGAAAGGTGGACGTTTCGATCGGTGAGCAGGGTGTTCACTGGGTTATTAGTATTCGTGATACCGGTATTGGTATTCCTGCAGGTGAATTGCCTCATGTGATTGAGGAGTTTTACCGTGTCAAGAGAGAAGGGGTGGCGGCGGGTACCGGTATCGGTTTGTCAATTGTGAAGAAGATACTAGATATTCATGAAGGAAAGTTAGAAATTGCCAGTGTGCTGAATCAAGGAAGCACGTTCAGCGTTTTCTTACCTAAGATAGAACCGTCTATTAAAGGAGATCGATAATGAAGAATATAAGAATTCTAGTCATCGATAGTGATTTGGAATATGCCGAAAGCAACAGGAAGATTCTAGAAGCAGCGGGTTATGATGTCATTATCGCACAAACCGGCAAGCAGGGGCTGGAAGCTGCCCGTAAGGAAAATCCAGATCTGGTCATTCTTGATGCAATGCTGCCCGATATAAATGGCTTATCTGTCTGTCGTGAATTGAAGGAAAGTGTGAAGCATGAGGTTATGCCGGTTCTTGTTGTAACCGCACTCGGGACAACGGGCGAGAGTTACCTTGCTAACATGGCTAAAGAGCACAAGGCAGATGGATTCTTTGCGAAGCCTGTCGCTGCAAAGCAGCTGCTTTCCAAGATTGAAGAGCTGTTGAGCAAGACTACCCCTGTGCCGAAGGCACCGTCGGCCAAGGCGCGGATTCTGCTCGTTGATGACGACCCCGATTTTCTCGAAGCCACTCGTCATATACTGGTCGCGAATCGGTACGAAGTCATAACGGCCAAGGATGGGGAGGAGGGTGTTGCTAAGGCCAAATACGAGAGGCCGGATTTGATTGTGCTCGATGTCATAATGCCTGGAAAGGATGGTTATTCTGTATGCTACGAATTAAGAAAAGTCGAACAGACACGACCGATACCCATCATCATGCTGACAGCGATTGGACAACAATTGTCCAAACCCGAGTATGCAATGGACATGGCCATTGACCACCTTGCCGACGATTATATCGATAAACCTGTAGATACGCAAACGCTCATTCGTAAGATCGAAAAGCATCTGAGATTCTACGGGCGATAATATGCCACTTGTTCCGAGATTCAAGTATGAGGTTGCCACCGAGCCGGGCGGTGAGAACATAAAGTTGTGTTTTGCTTGTGGCATATGCACAGCCAGTTGTCCGATCCGGGAGGTGGATAACCGGTATAATCCACGTAAAATAATCCGTATGGTCCTTTTGGGGATGAAAGATCGTATATTGAAAAGCGATTTTATTTGGTTATGCTCAAGCTGCTATGCTTGCAGCGAGCGGTGTCCTCAAGGCGTACGTTTTACTGAAGTGATGAACGCAATAAAGAACCTTGCGGTAAAGGCGGGTTTTGTTCATCCTGCCTATCTATTACAGGTAGGTATCATAAAGAAATTTGGGCGGCTCTACGAGATTGATTCGTTCGATAACAACAAAAGGACGTCCCTTGGCCTGCCGGTTGTTGCTAAGGCAAAGATGTTCACTGCCAAGATCAGCGCCTTGACCGGTCTTGATGATATCCTTAACAAGATAAAGGGCCATGCTGCATAAGGCGCGCTTTCCAATTTTCCGGCACCTTGCCGTCATGTCTGACACATATGACGTGGGATTTTCCATCTGCCATGTACTAGAAGGAGTGTCCAGTCCATGAGATATGCAATTTTTCCCGGTTGCACTGTACTTGGTAGGGGAAGGAACTACGAGATGGCAGCACGGCAGGTTGGAAAATTGATTGGCATTGAATTCGTTGATCTGGACGACTTCGAATGCTGCGGGTTTCCGGTTAAGTCAATACACCACGACACATTTGTTCTCATGGCGGCCCATAATATACTTGCTGCTGAAGAACAAAGCTTAAACATATGTACGTTGTGCAGTGCGTGCACGGGTTCGCTCACTGAAGTGAACAAGTATCTGGGCGAACACTTCGATGAGAAGGCAAAGGTCGTGGCAACGCTTAGGAAGCAAGGCTTTGATTTTCATTTCAGCAAATCCATCGAGGTTAAACATTTTGCCAAGATACTCTATGAGAAATTTGACCTGGATAACATAGGAAAAATGATAACGAGGAAGTTATTGGGGCTGAGAATTGCGGTGCATTATGGTTGTCACTACTTGAAACCGGTCGATATCTATGATGGTGCCGAAGACCCAGAGAACCCTCATTCAATTGATGACCTCGTACGACTGACCGGAGCAGAATCTGTTGCTTACAGTGAGAAGACAAAATGCTGTGGCGCCGGAGTTTTGGCGATAAGTGAAGAATTAGCGTACACCATGGCCAGGAGTAAACTTCTGGAATTATCGCAAAATTCCGTTGATGCCTTGGTAGTGGTGTGTCCATTTTGTAGTATAATGTTTGACGATAATCAGAGGAAGATCGAACAGAAATTTCAGGAGCAATACAACATGCCCGTCTTGTATTATCCGCAGTTATTGGGGATAGCTTTAGGAATTGATGAAAAAGCGCTGGGTTTACGCATGAACCGCGTTTCAACAAAGAAGCTTATGGAAAAAATTTCTTATGTCTGATACAAGCAGGAATAGCGAAGTTGTCGGCTCGGCCATGGTTGTTGGCAGCGGTATCAGCGGTATCCAGGCTGCCCTGGATTTGGCTGATGCTGGATATAAAGTATACCTGCTCGAGAAGAGCGCGAGTATCGGTGGTGTGATGGCACAGCTGGACAAGACTTTTCCCACAAATGATTGTTCGATGTGTATTCTTGCTCCAAAATTAGTGAGCGTTGCGCGGCATCCGAATATCAAGATAGTAACGAATGCCGAAATTGAGAAAGTGAGCGGTTTGGCGGGTAGTTTCTTTGTGACGGTCAGGAAAAAACCACGTTTCGTGGATGAAACAAAATGTACCGGCTGTGGTCTTTGTATGGCTAACTGCCCGGTACGGCAGGTGATGCAGATGGACGGCGCAGAGATGGCGGTGGAATTGAGTCCTGATGACCGAGAGCGTGTCGAGCAAATATTCAAGGGTCATGAAAAGGCTCGCAGCAGCGTTATGTCCGTATTGCACACGATCAACGAGAATTACAACTATTTACCACAGGACATATTACGATGTGTGGCTACTGAACTCGATGTGCCTCTGTCCGAAGTCTATAATATAGCTACTTTCTATAACAGCTTCAGTCTTGTACCAAAGGGACGTCATACGATAGCAGTATGTCGAGGCACGGCGTGCCATGTCCGTGGTTCAGCGCGAATCCTGGATCGGCTCGAGCAGGAACTTGGCATCATCGACGGAGAAACGACAGATGATCTGCGATTCACGATCAGGAACGTGCGGTGTATCGGTTGTTGTAGCATTGCACCCGCAGTACGCATAGACCGCGAAACCTACGGCAATGTTCGGCCCAACCAAATCTCCAGTATTTTGAGGAAACACAAATAATGCGATTGAATAATTATGATGATTTGGTCAAAATGAGACAGCAGAAACAAGGTCACTTGTATCCTCGCGACAGGGTACGGATAACCGTGGGTATGGCGACATGTGGTATTGCCACAGGTGCTGGACCGATCTTTGATTTCCTGACCATGGCCACAAGAGGCAACGGTAAAAATTTCGTGGTCAATCCGGTCGGGTGCATCGGATTTTGTCAGCAGGAGCCACTGCTTGATATTCTGATTCCCGGTAGCCCGAGAGTAACGTTCACCCAGTTGGATCAGAGCCGGACGGAGACTATTTTTTATGATTTAGCAAAGGGCAAACTAGATATGGGAGCGGCCGCGTGGCGAACTGACCGGGATAATTTGTTAGTTCTGGATGAAGAGAAGATCATGGTCAACGGGGCTTTGGATAATGATATAAAAGCAATCACCAGATATGAGGATGTTCCTTTCTTCAGTAAACAGTTGAAGATCGCCTTGCGCAATTGCGGGTATATCAATCCTGAGGATATCCAGGAGTACGTTGCGCGCGGTGGTTATCATTCGCTGTATAAAGCACTCAGCGCGATGAGCCCGGTCGATGTGATAGAAGAATTGAAAGCATCGGGGTTGCGCGGCAGGGGAGGTGCTGGTTTTCCAACGGGTAGGAAATGGGAGATATGCCGCAACGCCCCGGGAGAAACTAAATATCTTATATGCAATGCGGACGAAGGTGACCCCGGTGCCTATATGGATCGCAGCATTCTTGAGGGCGACCCCCACTCGGTTATTGAAGGTATGTTGATCGGTGCTTATGCTATTGGAGCATCCGAGGGTCATATCTATGTTCGTGCCGAATACCCATTAGCAATAGAAAGGTTGGCGAGGGCGATAAGTGAAGCTGAGGCTTACGGTTTGTTAGGGCAGAATGTGTTCGGTACGGATTTCGCATTCAGACTATCGATTTGTCGAGGCGCCGGTGCATTTGTGTGCGGCGAGGAAACCTCTTTGATCGCTTCGATCGAAGGGAGACCACCAGAGCCCCGGTTGCGTCCCCCATTTCCTGCCGAATCTGGTTTTCGAGGTAAACCCACTAACATTAACAATGTCGAGACATGGGCTAATGTCCCGGTAATAATCGCGCGCGGCAGTGAGTGGTTTTCAAAAATAGGCACTGAAAAGAGCAAGGGTACAAAGGTATTCTCGTTGGTTGGTAAAATAAAAAATACCGGTCTAATTGAAGTACCAATGGGCATAAAGCTCAATGATATTATCGATATAGGCGGGGGGATACTCCAGTCAAGACGGTTCAAGGCAATTCAGACAGGCGGTCCTTCAGGCGGGTGCATACCACTTGAGTTGGTTGATCTTCCGGTTGATTACGAACAGTTAGCAGAAGCTGGTTCGATAATGGGTTCAGGTGGTATGATCGTCATGGATGAACGTACATGTATGGTCGATGTGGCGAAGTATTTCCTTGAATTTCTCAAGGATGAGTCTTGCGGCAAGTGTACTTCTTGCCGTGATGGCATTCTACAGATGTATGAGATTGTCAAGAGAATCACGGAAGGTAACGGCCAACAAGGTGATGTTGATCTGCTGGAGAATCTCGGCACTGTAATCGAATCCGTTTCCTTGTGCGGATTAGGAAAGACTGCAGCAAATCCTGTTCTTTCGACACTCCGGTACTTTAGAGAAGAATATGATGCGCATATCTCGAACAAGCGCTGTCCTGCTGTAGTATGCAAGGAAATCATTTCGTCGCCATGCCAGCATACATGTCCTATTAACACTGAGGCGCAGGTCTACATAACGTACGTTGCACAGCATCAGTTCCATGATGCCCTGAGGGTCATAGTCAAGGAAAATCCCATGCCCGCTACGGTAAGCCGTATTTGCCATCATCCATGTGAGCGGATAATGTGTCGGGCGAGTGAGCTGGGTGAACCGATTGGCATCAGGGCCATCAAGCGTTTCGTCATAGATTGGGCGCGCGACAATAGAATCGAGATGAATGCCACTGAACCTTTGCCAGCCACTGGGAAGAAGGTGGCGGTGATCGGTTCAGGACCAGCGGGACTTTCAGCTGGTTATTACCTCCGGCTAAAAGGCCACGCAGTTACGGTTTACGAAGCGAAAGATCGACCCGGCGGCATGTTATGGCTTGGCGTACCTGAGTACAGGTTACCCAGAGCGATCCTTGAATATGATATCGAAAATATCATTAAGGCAGGGATTGATGTAAAGACAAATACCGAGGTGGGTCGCGACATCACGCTTGAAGAGATTTTCGGACAAGGGTACGAGGCCGTATTCGTTACTGTGGGTGCTCATGATAGCATGAATATGAAAATACCCGGAGAAAATCATCCAAATGTTTTGCCGGCGATGAAATTCCTGGACCAGGTACATAGCGGCAAGGATGTCAACTTGGGCAAAAGAGTATGCGTCATCGGTGGTGGTAATTCAGCGATCGACGCATCACGTGTAGCCAGACGGTTGGGTTGCGATGTTACCATCTTTTATAGACGTACGAGAGCAGAGATGACCGCATTCGTCGAGGAGATAAATGGTGCGCTCGAAGAGGGAATTAGACTTGTGCTCCTTGCCGCACCTAAAAGGATTATGGCACAGAATGGCGAGTTACTTCTCGAAGTGCAGCGAATGCAACTCGGTAGTTTTGACCGGTCTGGCAGGAGACGCCCAATACCAGTTGAGGGGTCTGAATTCGTCGAGGCTTTTGATACGATAATATCAGCTATCGGCGAGCGACCAAGGGTCGGGTTTTTGAACGGTTACGTTGAATTGACAGACTGGGGTACGATTAAGGTCGACCCTCGCAACCTAATGACGAGTCGTCGAGGAATATTCGCAGGAGGAGATGCGGTCAGGGGCCCGAGCACGGCCATCGAAGCTATCGCTGATGGCAAGAACGCTGCTGAATCCATACATCACTACCTGAATGGACAAGTCTGGCAAGTGGAATACAAGATAACCAGACCGACAGAATATCTTGCACCGGTTGAGATCAGCGATGACGAGATAGGTACATTTGAACATGTCGAGATGCCGAGACTGCGTGTTGAGGAAAGAATTGGCAACTTTCGTGAGATTGAGCTCGGTTATTCGGCAGAAATGGCAATGAAGGAGGCACGTCGTTGTCTGCGATGTGATTTGGATACGGAACAAGGACGGGCATTCATTGAGGCGTTAAGAAAGGAAAAGAATGGTTGAGTTGTTGTTAAACAATCGTTCTGTGGAGTTTGAACCGGGCAAGACCTTGCTCGAGGTTTGCCGGAAGCATAACATTCCTGTTCCATCCCTATGCTACGATAAAGCCCTTAGTCCATACGGTGCTTGCCGGCTGTGTGTCGTGGAAATTAACCGGCAAGGCAAGAAATCTATTCAGGCTTCATGCACTTACCAGGCAGAACCAGGTATCGAAGTCCTAACAGATACTCCTGAATTGTTGAACATGCGGCGCACGGTTGTCGAACTGCTGATGGCGCGTGCTCCAGAATCCAAGAAAGTAAAAGAGATCGCATCGGCACTGGGTGTCAAGGAGACTCGCTTCGTGAAGCTCAACAAAGACTGTATTCTCTGCGGTCTTTGTGTTCGCATGTGCCGAGAGCGTATGGGGCGTAATGTTTTGGGTTTTGCCAATCGCGGTGATAACCGGAAAGTAGTCCCCCCGTTCGATATCAACTCGGAAATTTGCATGGCGTGTGGTGCATGCAGGTTCATTTGTCCGACTGCCGCAGAAAGGCTAAACAAATTGACGAACAAAATACCTGCGCAAATACCAAATGAATTCGATGAAGGTTTGCGGCCGCGATCGGTTATTTATATTCCTTTTCCCCAGGCTGTGCCCAACGTAGCAATCGTTGACAAAGACCGGTGTATCCATTTGGTAAGTGATGGTTGTAGGGTATGTGAGGAATATTGTGAGGCGAAGGCGATTGATTTCCAGCAGAGAGATGAAGTCATGGATTTGAACGTTGGTGCAATAATACTTGCTTGTGGTTTCGATGAATATGATGCAACTTGCAGAAGCGAATATGGCTACGGCAAATATTCCAATATCGTGACTTCGACGGAATTCGAGAGGATCTTGTCAGCTTCAGGTCCATACGAGGGTCACGTATCGAAACCAAGCGATCACGCTGAGCCACGCAGAATAGCTTTCATTCAGTGTGTAGGTTCCAGAGATTCAAAATCAGGCAACAGTTATTGCTCTTCCGTTTGCTGCACTTATGCGATAAAGGAAGCAATTATCGCAAAAGAACATGCACGAGGTGAGTTAGATACAACGATATTCTTTATGGATATCAGAACCTTTGGGAAGGGTTTTGAAGCGTATTACGAACGTGCCAGGAAAGAATACGGCGTGCGTTTTGTGAGGGCAGGGATATCCAGTATTGACGAGGTCCCGGACAGTAAGAATTTGCTTGTGCACTATGAAAACGAGGACGGCCAAATTATGAAGGAGGAATTCGACCTGGTAGTGCTTTCAGTTGGACTGGTGCCAAAATCTGATGTCGATATGGTAGCAAGAAAACTAAGGATAGCCCGCAATGAATATGGTTTTTTCAAGAGTTCAGAGTTCATGCCAATGGACACCACCAGAGATGGAATATACGTGTGCGGTACCGCAGCCGGTCCCAAGGATATACCTGAGTCTGTTACGCAAGCCTCGGGGGCCGCCGCAAAAGTCATGTCCTTGTTATCTTCAGCCCGCAAGAGTCTTACCGTCATGAAATCCTACCCACCTGAAATGGATGTCAGCGGGCAGGAGGTTCGTATTGGTGTTTTTGTCTGTCACTGTGGCATCAACATTGGTGGTTATGTTGATGTCCCCCATGTCGTTGAATACGTCAGATCTCTTCCCAACGTCGTGTATGCGGAGCATAATCTATACACATGTTCTGAGGACACGCAGAGAAAGATTGCCGAGATCATCAAGGTACAGCATGTCAACCGGGTCGTCGTCGCATCTTGCACGCCGCGAACGCATGAAGCATTGTTCAGGGAGACAATTCGAGAGGCGGGTTTGAATCCATATCTCTTTGAAATGGCGAACATACGTGACCAATGCAGCTGGATACACATGCAGCAAGCATCGGCCGCCACTGAGAAGGCAAAGGACCTTGTAAAGATGGCGGTGAGTAAGGCACGTTTGCTGAAATCCTTAAAGCGTGTGGAAATACCGGTGACTCAAAAGGCATTGGTACTCGGCGGCGGTATTACTGGAATGATTGCTAGCCTATCGCTTGCTGAACAGGGCTTTGAGGTGAGCCTGGTTGAACGAGATTCTGTGCTTGGTGGCCACATGAGACACATCTATTATACTATCGAGGGTAGAAATGTTCAGAACTTTTTGAAACGCTTGACAGATGACGTACGTAACCACCGTCTGATCAATGTGTATACGGATGCAAGGGTCACGGAAATAACTGGCTTCGTCGGTAATTATGAGACTGAGATATGTCTTGGCGATGGTAGGAGCGAGAAATTCAAGCATGGAGTCGTGATCGTGGCCACCGGTGCCGCGGAATACTCGCCTCAAGAATATCTGTACGGGAAGGACAAGAGAATCATCACGCAGCGGGAGTTCGAGGAATTGATGTCGGGAAATGGACCTGCCCAAATTTTAGAAAATGTTGATTCTGTGGTGATGATCCAATGCGTGGGCTCCCGTGACGATAAGCATCCTTACTGCAGCAGAATTTGTTGTTCTCAAACGGTTAAGAACTCTCTAAATTTCTACAAGACAAATCCCGATGCCAACATCTATGTTCTCTACAAAGATATGAGAACATATGGTTTTAGAGAATATTACTACCAAAAGGCCCGGGAAGCCGGGGTTGTTTTCATAAGGTATGATGATGATCATAAACCAGAGATCAGGATGGATAATGGCAGTATATCAATGTCTGTTATGGAGCCAATTCTGGGTGAGTCCATCGACATCAAACCGGACCTGGTCGTCTTGGCGAACGGGGTGGAAGCAAGTGGCGACAATATTCAGTTGGCAAAAATGCTGAAGGTTCCCCTCAATGACGAGGGATTTTTCCTCGAAGCACATGTTAAGCTGAGACCAGTTGACTTCGCGACGGAAGGCGTATTCGTCGCGGGAATGGCACACAATCCCAAGTGCATCGACGAATCCATTAGCCAGGCCGAGGCTGCGGCTGCCAGGGCCGCAACAATTATCGCGCATGATACATACTATGCAGAGGCAGCGGTTTCTCATGTGAATGACGATCTCTGTGCAGGATGTGGGATTTGCAGCATGCTCTGTCCTTACGAGGCAGTCGAAATTGTGTCTGAGAATGATCGGAGGAAATCGAAGGTCAACGAAGCCTTGTGTAAAGGATGTGGGACATGCGCTAGCGCCTGTCCGTCTGGAGCCATAGACCAGTATGGTTTCACAAGAGATCAAATCATGGCAATGATTGATGCATTAGAGTACTAATCTTCCGCGGGAGTCCAATTTCCACGACGCGGACCGAAAACGCCGCGAAATAAACAACGTGCGCGGGGCTTTGTCTGACAGCCGGCAAAACCATTCGTTGACAGTTTACTGCTCTTATTTGGGAATATAATCAGATTGACAATTGATGAAACTCCAATATAATAGGCGTGCATAAAATGTTGAAATTACGCATCCCTCTGAGCACAAAACTAACCCTTGCATTCTCGATGGTTATCATTATCGGCGTTTTTGCTTTGACCATCATTGGAACCCATTTGATTGCATCGACGATTATCAGGCAGGCCCAGGACAAAGTGGGGCTCGATTTGAACTCGGCGCGTGAGGTCTACAACAGTGAAAGCGATGTCGTCAGGACGAAGATAAGATTAACTGCAGAGAGATTTTTCATCAAAGATGCCCTACATATGAATGACATATCGCGCTTACGCCTCGAACTACAGAAAATTAGGGAATTGGAGGGGCTGGACATACTGACTCTCACGGATATAGATGGAAGGATACTCGTGCGCGCACATAATCCAGCCACTTATGGCGATCGACCCGCCGATGATGTAATCGATTGGGTGCTTAGCCGGAAAGAATCGGTCGTTTCCACAGTGATCGTTTCGGAATCCGAACTAGCAAAAATCGGTGTCGCTTATCTCGAGCGCGCCCGGATTGCGCTGATCCCTACGCCCAAATCGCGCCCCCTGGAGAAGAGCGTGGAGAGGTCGGGAATGTTCATCAAAGCTGCCGCGCCGGTCTTCGACTACTCGGATAACCTGATCGGTGTACTTTATGGGGGCAACATGTTGAACCGCGATTACTATATCGTTGACAAGGTAAAGAACACTGTTTATCTCGGCGAGATGTACAAGGGTAGGGAGATTGGTACTGCCACGATTTTTCTTGATGACGCACGGATTTCGACCAATGTTATGAATACGGATGGCGAACGGGCAATAGGTACGCGTGTCTCCAGCGAGGTTTACGAGCAAGTGGTAATCAGAGGCGATCCCTGGATAGGGCGCGCATTCGTTGTTAATGCATGGTATATGACTGCCTATGAACCGATAAGGAATATCAAGGGGCAAATCATCGGCATGCTTTACGTAGGAATGCTTGAGGCGCCATATGTCGACTTGCGTAACCGTGTTGTCATAATTTTCCTGGCGATTGCCGTTGCCAGTGTTATTTTGCTATCCGTCATCGCTTACTTCACAACGACGCGGATATCGCGTCCGATAAAGGCCCTTCGCAATGCTACAAAGAAAGTGGCCGATGGAGATCTAAAATATCGATTACAGATAGAATCACGTGATGAGATCGGTGAGCTGTCCGAATCATTCAATCGAATGACAGCCGAACTTCAGAAGGCAACCGACAATTATCATGTCCTGACACGCACACTGGAGGAAAAAGTAAAGGAAAAGACAGAATAACTGAGAGCGACACAGGATTTCCTGATCCAGTCGGAAAAATTGGCTTCCCTGGGAAAGCTCGCTGCCGGGATTGCACATGAGATAAATAATCCGCTCACATCGATCTTGATCAATAGTCATCTGTTGCTTGAGAAAATCGAGAGCAGTAGTCGGTCGGCCAGTAATTTACGGCTCATCATTGATGAAACAACGAGATGCAGTGCAATAGTAAAAGGACTGCTTGAGTTTGCTAGACAGACACCGCCAGAAAAGACAATGGTCAGTATAAACATGGTAATAGACAGTACGCTTCTGATCATGGATACACAGGCATTGGTTCATAATGTCAAGGTGAAGAAGAAATTAGATGACAATCTGCCACAGGTCATGGTCGATGTGAATAAGATCAAGCAGGTTTTTGCCAATATCATATTGAATGCTTTGGAGTCAATGCCGGAAGGTGGAGTGTTGGAGATCACCTCGTATGTTTCGGCAGATGACGAGTATGTCAATATCAAATTCAAAGACAGTGGACGCGGGATATCGAAGGATGATTTGAAGAAGATTTTTGACCCCTTCTTCACAACAAAAGGGACCAAAGGTACTGGTTTGGGCCTTTCAATAAGTTATGGCATCATTCAACAGCACAATGGCGCCATAGACGTAGATAGCGAAGTCGGGGAAGGGACGACGATGACCATTCGCCTTCCCCTTAATCCAATAAACAGAGATAAAAAGGAGGAAAGACGTGACAGAGAAGTTTAAGATCTTGGTGGTTGATGATGAATTACCAGTTTGCAAGAGTATTGCTAGCGCACTGATTAGCGAGGAATATCTGGTCGATACCGCACTCAGCGGAGAAGAAGCACTGGAAATGCAGGAGAAGAAGCACTACGATGCAATAATCATAGATTTGATGATGCCGGGAATTAGTGGAATGGAACTTCTTAAGAGAGTCAAGAAGAACCGACCTGATACAATGATGATCATGATTACCGGATATCCTTCAATTCGCACTGCAGTAGAGTCGATAAAAATCGGTGCCTTTGACTATATACCGAAGCCCTTTACGCCGAATGAAATCCGCAGTATGATTTCGAGAGCCTTAGTTAGAAAACGAGTCATCCAGAAGAAGGTCGAAGAATCAAGATTCCTTGAAGATATGCCCGTGCCCGAAGGTTTGTACACTATCCCTGACAATTCATGGCTAAAAATAGAGGACGACGGCAGTGTTTTAGTTGGTGTCCATCACAATTTTTTGATTACTATTACAAAGATAGCGACGATAGAGTTTCCAAAAATCAATGAAACAAGATACCAGGGTGAGACCTGCGTAAGGATCATGGAGTCGAACGACCGCATTCATAAACTCTGGACTCCCGTGACCGGCAAAGTAACCGCGATCAACAAGAGGGTGCAGGATGATTATGCAGTGCTCTACAAAGATCCATATGTCACGGGTTGGCTGGTTCAGATGATGCCCACCAATCTTGAAATCGATTTGAAGAACCTTGTAGTGACCTGAACTGTCTCCTCGGCAGGTGGCGTTGGGAAATCCCATCTGTGTGGGGGTGATTGTGTCAATGTCAGATGAGTTATTACTCGATCTTTATCCTGTTTGTATATGGGGGGTTTTATGATCTTGATGTACGGTGACAAGACGATTGATCTGAAACCAAGCAAGATCATGGCGGTGGCGAGAAATTATAAGGCTCATGCTGACGAAATGGGTGCAGAATTGCCGAGTGAACCGAAATTTTTTCTGAAGCCACCATCAGCATTACTTGCCGATAAGGGGCAGGTAATTCTTCCTAAATCATGTTCACGTGTAGACTATGAAGTTGAGCTGGCTGTCATCATTGGTTCGAGGGTCAAAAATGTGACGTCTGATAATGTGACCGGGATACTTCTGGGTTACACGGTACTCGTTGATATTACGGCACGCGATGTTCAGGCTACTGCAAAAAAACAAGGGATGCCGTGGACGATCGCCAAAGGTTATGATACTTTTGCGCCTATTGGTCCGCACATTGTCCCCGCAAAGAAAATAGACCCATCGGATTTAGATGTATGGCTCAAAGTAAATGGCGAGATAAAACAACAGGGTAATACAAATTTGATGATATTCTCGGTCTGCGAACTCGTCTCATTTATTTCAAAGGTCATGACCCTTGAACCAATGGACGTGATCGCCACCGGTACTCCGTCCGGGGTCGGTCCGATGGAGGATGGTGATGTGATCGAAGCGGGGATTGAAGGAATCGGCACATTGACGTTTACGGCAGCTCGCGGGCATTGAATCGCTCGTGCATATCCATGAGAAACCAAGGTAACAACAACCGTACACCAATCCTGATGTTGGATTGGGGTATTGAAGGGATGCGCTACGCTCTACAGAACAGCGATATTACTGTTGTCGTGGATACGCTCCGTTTTAGCACCGCGGTCGTAACGGCAATTGCCAATGGGTTTACGATATATCCCATCGGGGATCGTAAATCAGGGGAGGACCTGGCGGCATCGATCGGTGCCAATATCGCTGGCAAACCTGGAATGGCGAAATATACGATCTCGCCGCATAGTTACTTAAATTCCGATCGTGAGGAGAATAAAAAGGTCGTTTTGTTCTCGCCCAACGGTGCTGCCTGTTCAGCTCTTGTGGGCAGAGGTCGTAACGCCTATGTCGGCTGCTTGTTGAATGCGAGAAAAGTTGGTGAATATGTTACGATGTTAGCCCGAAGGCGGCGGGTTAATGTGACAGTGATCGCGGCCGGTGAACAACGTGCTATCGATAACGGGGAAAGGATAGTCTATGAAGAAAAGGCTGCCTATCCTGTATTCGCGATCGAGGACTATCTCGCCAGTGGCGCAATAATGAGCTTTTCAGATTTAGAAAAGAGCGCTGAGGCGCAAGTCTGTGAGCTGGCCTTTGGTGGTGCAAAAGAAAATATTGAAGATTTACTGCTCGACAGCTTCAGCGGTAAATACCTTGTGCAGCATAACCTCCGGGATGATGTGGAGCACGCTGCCCGCTTGAACCTATATGACGTGATCCCCCGCATCAAAGATGGGAATATAACGGGAATAAGGCCTTGAATTCGAGAGTCGAGAATTTGAATGAAATATTCGATTATTACAATGAACGGGCGTTCGAATACGATGAAATATATCAGGGTGGAGCACCCGGCATACCCGAATCAGCTGTGTACGAGAAGGATGTCGAGACGATCAAAGTACTCAGTGCCAGTTTCGGCAAGGGACATCTTATAGATGTAGGCTGTGGGACCGCTTATTGGCTACCATACTATGCCAGTAACTGCAGTGAAATAACTCTTTTTGATCAATCGCGGCGCATGCTTGCCGAATGTCAAAAAAGGGTGAGCCATCTCAATTTGGACATTGATGTTCATTATGTCAAAGGTGATTTTTTTGAAGTTCGCTTCTTATCGAAGATATTTGATTCTGCGGTTGTTGCATTTCTTATGAGCCATTTGAATGAAGAAACCTCCGCGGTTTTCTTTGAGAAGTTGCGGAAAATACTCAGACCCGGAGCAGGCGTTCTTTGGATTGACGGCTCATGGAGTGTCATACGGAAGAAATACCGTAACAAAAGCGGTTTGCAGGAAAGAAAACTCAAAAGTGGAAATTCATTTAATATTTTCAAGAGATATTTTGATGAACGTGATATCGATTCGTTCCTTAAAAGGAATTCTTTGACCAAAATAGATAGTTATTTTGGCGACGCATTTTTTGCGGTGAATACGTATTTAAGACACTAAGTATCTTCCATTTGGATCAAACACTGTAGGGTTTCTATTTCATCGGCGTCGAACCAAATGACTTTGCACTCCTTACACTCGTCAATTTCAACGTGGTATGCGTAGCTGTAGAATTTGTGCGCCATGGATTTACCGCACCTCGGACAGCGCCGCTCGCTTATTGAGTTCAATAGCAGGCTGAATCGCGGGTGTTTGAGTTTCGATTCTTCTTTTATCAATGCTGCAATTCGCCGTACTCTTTCGGTGAAGCCTTTTTCTTCTCTGACGAATATGCGCGGCAGTTTGTTTTGTTCGGCAAGAATGCCATCGCAGTAGGCACAACGCCATAAATAGAGCCCCTCATATGCTTGAGGTATGAGCCACTCCCTACATGTCGGGCAGATGCGTCGGATCTTCCACATCGGTTCATTCCTTTTGTGGAAGAAATAGCTCATAGCAGGCAGCTCGTTCGCAGCAAAAACATTCTCTTGTCCGGCAGGTTTAAGGTTTGTCTCAGGACTCAGCCAGTCGAGGGTCTGCAGTTGCATCAAAGTGAAGGGTCCTTGCCATTTGTTATCATGCTGTGCCATGAAGCGTACGGCCGGTTTCAAGTGCTCTGCTTCCGACTTTAGTCCGGTGTCTTTGCGGATTTTCTCGGCGATTGTATCCAGGTCCACATGTGCCAGGCTGAGGATGATCTGCAAGCGTCGAGCGAGCGGCGGGTGGGTCGAGAACATCGTTGCGAACAAATCTCCCTTTTCGTCAAGTTTGCTGTATTGTGGGTTCAGAATGAATATGGGTCGGATATACTCGCCGACTGAGCCTGCACCACGCCAGTGAGCGCCGATCCGGTATAGAGCGCTTGCAAGGCTCTGAGGGTTACGGGTAAGTCGGATGGCGGCCGCATCGGCACGATATTCTTTTTCGCGGGAGATGAACATGTTGAGCATCTGGCTGCTGAGGTCGATGAAGAAGAGCAAGATGAATAGCGGTATCGAAACCACGCCCATGGTTATCGCATCCTTGCTTGATTCTTTCTCAAAAAGCGGCGATGTGCTTGGTTCGCGGCTGCCCGCGAATTTTGTTAATTGAGCAATAGCTTCGCTGTACATCCCAAACAGCGAGCAGGTTATTGTCGTTTCCATACAATCGTTAGACACAATGTGAGCAACTTCGTGGGCGACTACTGCCTGCAGCTCGTCACGCGTCGCGCGAGACAATAATCCCTCGGTAATACCTACTACCTTTCTGCCCTGAAGGTCGGCGAGCGCGAATGCATTCATGGAGCCGGTCGGCATAACGTACCGCTCGACTGTGATGCCACCAGCAGCGGCAGCTATTTCGTCGACCACGTTATTGAAGACACCGTGGTACCTGTCGTTCTTATCCGGTTGCTGCGCTCGCAAGAGACCGATTATTTTTGAGACTACGTTTCGGTTTGAGTAGTACCAGTGGAGCATTGCCGCGGCAAAAGCGATAACGACCAAATAGATGGTATCTACCCCAAAGAGGTGGTATTTTGCACCGGGTACATAAAGCGACTGCCTCAAATAGAAGGCCAGCTTTACTATCGAGAAAATGAGGAACACAGAGGCAAAGTATAGCAAAGAGAGAAATGTAAAGAGCAAGTATATGCGCCATGTTCTTTGCTTTTCGATGTCCCAGAATGTTGTGAACTTGCGACTTCTCATCTATTTAGTTTACTACAATTCGGTTTTTTGTCAAGAATAATAATGCTGATTATTGGTTGTTGGTTTTGGCTGCCGGTATGGTTCGATGTAATTAGTCTGGCAAAGGACCACAACCCACGACCATACAGGCCGCCACAACCGAGAATATATGACTATGTGTTACTTTCTCTCCAAATACGCCTTGGTAAATATCCTGTCCGGGATGTTGATGTCGAGCTTGACATCTTCCAGTTTCAACTCGGTATATGTATCACGGCGCAGTTTGTTTACCATTTTGATCTGGGTTGGAAATGTGTAGTTACTTACGCTTATGAATTCACTTGTTGTTACTTCTTTAAGGAGTTTGCCGCTTTTCGCGTATAACTCGACTTTCACGGCCGCATGAATATCCTTATCTACCCACATCCTTCGGGAGTAATAGCTCGTTTCAGGAACCTTGGCTGTCAGCTGAAGGACATAGCATTCTTTTCCTTCAATATCTTCGGTCCCGGTCAATTCAACGTCGTACAATTCGATCAGCCTTCGATTCTCAACAATGTCATCATAAGAAAAATCACTGCCCATCATACTCTGGCGCAGCATGTGACCGGCGATTTTTGTCGCTCGTTCGACAGTTGGGATGTACATCCACATTTCGTCGCCGATCTTGAGAAATCGCGTTCCTTTATCGCGGGCAGGGTAAGTGAATTCCATGTATGCGGATTCCTTACCAATAGCATACCCGATGAATTCTTTTTCGCGTATGGTGCCGCCAAGGCTGATGGTCATTTTGGCGCGGTAACTCCATGATGTTACGACCGTGTTGTCGTCCACCTTTTCGAGTATTTCCGTGCCAGTCTGTGCAAAAAGTAACACAATCACACTCAACATACAAATGATAGTTATTTTGATTGACTTCATATTGTTTTCAATGCTTTTGCCGGATTTATTCTTGTCGCTCTGCTTATCGGCAACAGGGCGACAATAACGGTGACTAGTAAGCCCACGAGGAATCCTGTAGCAATGATAAAAGGTGTCGGTGCGACGTAGATGATGGGCCCGAAAGGCATGTCGGCTGATGCAGTGGATGAGACCATCGATATATCTATTCCTTTATACTTCAGCCAGTAACTAAGTATGGTGCCCCCGATGGTTCCGATAAAACTTCCAACGACACCGATTATGGATGCTTCGATGGTAAGGAGACCGACGATCGATAGATTGTTGAGTCCCAGGGCTTTCATCATGCCTATTTCTTTTGTTCTTTCGAATACTATCATTAGCATCGTATTCGCAATCGCTGAACATGCAACGAGCAGGATGATCAGATAGAAGAAAGCATATATCACCTCTGCAAGGTTCACCCAGCGGAGCACGGGATTGTACAGGTAGGGAGTGACAGCATAATCATTGCCTAATCTTATCGAGCGTGCGACCTCTACGGCTTTATTCGGATCATTCAACAGGATGACGACTTCGGTGGTTCTGCCTTCGAGGTCAAGCATAGTTTGGCCCACATCGAGAGGAATATAGAAGATACTGCGGTCCATACCTCCGATACCAATCTGGAATATGCCTTTTATGACAAAATTCAAGCCGGTCGGCGAGTCATACGCTGTCCTGGTTATAACGGTGAGGGTATCACCAACCGTCATATTGAGCCTTTCTGCCAATCCTTTACCCAAAATAGCATCACGTTCGCCTGTCCTCAGGTATGTGCCAGCAACAAGCCTCTTCTGGAGGCCGGCTATGTCGCGTTCCTTTTCCGGATCGATTGCGTAACCCAGTGCAGGGATGCTCAATTCTTCTTCCCCCAGCAGAACGCCGAATTTTATCCTCGGGGATACAATCTTGATATCCTTCTCTGGCAGTGACGCATAGAATTCCTCTGAAAGTTCAAATGATTCAGCAATCGGGATCAACCGTTCACGCCGTTCGTATTCCTTGGTTGTTATTGTAATATGCCCGGAGACCAATTTCACGACATTGCCGCTCATATTCTGGAATATACCGCGGATATAGCTTCTGGCGAAGATTATTGCCGTTATGGCTAGTGCAACACTGATACCGGAGATCAGGCTACGCCTGGTGTTGCGGAAGAAATTACGGTACGCGAGTCGGAACAGATTCATCAGACATGCCTCAGAGCGTCTACGGCTTCGAGCTTTGTTGCTCTCCGCACCGGCCACAAGGTGACGCCGATGGAAACGAAAATTCCGAACAGGAACACATAGACCAGATTCAGGTAATCGATTTCACCCTTTATGATAAATTTCATAGGGTAGACGATGTCCATGTTCTCGAAGACGCTTGAGAAGTCAAGACCTACATGAACAAGGTAGATTGATACGAGAAGACCGAGCAGACATCCGAGTAGGCTTCCGAAGATGCCTATGATCCCTCCTTCGTAGAGGAACATCTTGACAATACCTGTATTGCTGAACCCCATTGCTTTCAGCGTACCTATTTCCGGGACGCGCTCCATAACCGCCATCAGCATGGTATTCACTATGCCCACGGCGGCAATTACTACGACGACCAGTGCGATCATGAATTGTCCAGCTCGCTTGAAACCAGAAATTTCGAAGATTGCCGCATTCATTTCTTTCCAGGTCAGTACTTCATACTCTTTACCAATCACTCGGGATATTTTTTCCTTGAGCGGCGCCAGTTTATTTTCATCGTTCGCCCGTATGCATAGTTCGGTCATGCCCTGTCCGATTGCCAGCAGGTCCCGGGCTTGTGCGATCGAGATAATGGCCATGTTACGGTCGAACAACGGATGCCCGGTGTTGATTATGCCCGAGACCGTAAGGTCATAGGCATTATACGTGCCGTTCCGATCTTTGGTGATGATTGTAAGATAAGACCCGACATCCAGATCCATATCAGAAGCGAGGTTGGTGCCGATCAGAACATCACCTTCGTTTTGCAGGTATGTGCCGGCAGCGATTGAGTTGCCGATCTTGAAAATGCGGTTGTCGTTTTCGATATCGACGCCCATTCCCAGCACAGGGAGTTCGTCGATGCCGTTACTGATACTAGCCTGGAATTTGACTCGCGGTGTCATGCCACTGATGCCCGACATACCTTTGATCTTGTCAGTGACAAGTTTTTGGTCTTCAATTATTGTATCAAGGGGGAATACGCCTTCCTCGCGGTAATAACCTTCCGCGAATATCTCCATATGGCTGGTTTCAAAGTCAATGATATTACGCGACGCCATTTTGTCGGCGCCGTTCATCATCGTGTTCATGAAGATCATCGACGAGAGTCCGACCGAAATCGCCGCCGCAGTTATTATTGTCCTCCGCGTATGTCGGAAAACATTACGCCATGCAATATATACCAGTCTCATCATTAGCCTTTTGTTTTATCTTCAACTATCCTGCCGTCCCGTAGATTGACGGTCCTTTGGGAAAAATCCATAACCAACTGGTCATGTGTGGAAAATATGAAGGTCGTCTTGTGAGTGTCGTTCAGCTCCTGCATCAGAGCGAGTATTTCTTTGGCCGTCGTCGAGTCGAGATTAGCGGTCGGTTCATCTGCGAGAACCATGCTTGGTTCTTTGACAAGCGCGCGCGCAATGGCCACACGTTGTTGCTGTCCACCGCTCATTTCGTTCGGGCGGCGGTTGATGAATTCACCAAGCCCCACTTCTTCAAGCATAGCTATGATCTTTTCTTTTCTTTTGTTCTGCTCGACATCAAGGAGGATCAGAGGTATTTCCACATTCTCGTATGCGGTGAGAACGGGGATAAGATTGAAGGTCTGAAATACAAAGCCGATATTGTTTTTTCGTAAGTTTGCCTTCTCTTTTGAGCCAAGTTCATTGATGTCAGTGCCGTCTATAAGAATTTTGCCTTTTGTCGGTACGTCGAGGCAGCCGATGATGTTAAGTAGTGTTGTCTTCCCCGAACCTGACGGGCCGGCGATGGCCGTGAATTCTCCGTTCGCGATCTTCATATCGATACCCCGCAGCGCAGGGAAGAGGACCTTACCTATTTTGTAGTCCTTATATAAACCAATTGCTTCAACCAAATTACCCCCTTTCTCAATAGATAAATAGATTCACACGGAATGCGACAGATGCAGCCGACGTGTGTATCTGTTTGAATCAGTTTCAACCCGTTTCCATCAAAACGTGCCGCGGGCACATTAAAAGTAGACCTTTGCCCACATATAAACCGCGCCGTGATAAGGCGTGATGTTTCTGAATTCGCTTTCTTTCGTTCCAATCGTATAGTTCAATCCCAGAGCGATTTCGACATTATCAAATATCGCGTAGTCGACGTGTGGGATAATGGTCGTCCCACCGTCGATAATATTTATTATTGAACTTATCGAGGGGCGCAGAAAAGGGTTTCTCATAAGACCGACGCTCAAGTACAGATAATGCTGGGCGAGGGTCTGCCTCTCTCCTGTGACAATACTACTATAATCATATAATTCTGGATCGTCTTCACCACTTCCGTCGAAAAAATATTCCATCATTGCGTATATCGCCAGAGGAAATGTATAGTCGACGCCGGCAGATATTTTGCTGTAATCAACTGTATCATCCCACGTAAAACTTGCTTCACCCCAGTATCCTAAGAGCATTTCTCCGGTTATTTCTCCACCGACAATCGTTCGACTTTCATGGGGTTCGTGCATGATCGTGAAGCCAAGGTCATTGGCAAAAAGGTTCGTTCCGACGCGTGCTCCGGTTAGGGTATTTTCAATATCGCCACGCGGTATTACTATCCCCCTTACGCTGCTCAACCTACCGAATGAATAATAGCCAAGTACAGCGTTAGAGCCCGCGCGTTCGTATCCTGGTTCAAGATAGTTGACGCGATTAAAGATATCCAGTGGTCTGAAAATACGTGCAACGCCCCAGTAAAGGCTCTGTTTGCCGACGGTGATCCGTGCCTGTTCATTTCCCAGCCATAACGCAAGCCGTGAGATGTTCGTATTGTCCACCGCATATGACAGGGAGGTAGTATCGTACGGTACGATCAAGTCGAGTGCTACTTGCGCGCCATAGTTAGTACTTTCGGTCTTGAATTCCAGCCATCCGCGATTGTAGCCAAGGAGATTTGTAGAGTCGTCCCATGTCAGATATGGACGTGTTTCCACATACCCGTTTGCATTTAATCCGGTGAGAACGAACATAATTAATATCATGTTTACAGTTAGTATAGCATATTTCACTACATAGTCAAGTTAGTGTGTTTTTTGTGTATTCGTCAGACATTGACAATGCTTGATTTTTGGGTTATTATCCAAGGTGTCAATTACTGAACCCGAATCGAATTTTGATTTTGCGTCTGTCGTTTTTTATCCGTTTGCATCAGCTAATATCTGTTTGAATCAAATTTCTCAAGCAAAGGAGAAATTATGGATTGGGGACTAAAGAATAGGTTGTCGAGGATCATCAAACCCAAAACTGGTAGGACTGTGATGCTTGCAGTCGACCATGGCTATTTTCTTGGTCCAACCAGTGGTCTTGAAGTTATCGCGAATACAGTAGGTCCGCTGCTGTCTTATGCGGATTCGCTTATGCTTACGCGCGGTGCCCTGCGTACGTCCGTGCCCCCGGGATCTGACATACCGATCGTTCTGAGGGTGTCGGGCGGCACCAGTATTCTGCATGATGATCTTTCCAATGAGGATATTACAACATCTATGGATGAAGCGATTAAGCTCAATGCGAGTGCAGTTGCTATCTCGATATTTGTTGGTTCTGACCACGAAAAAGAAACACTCACCAATCTGGGGAAACTAGTTACACAGGGCGAGGCGTATGGCATACCAGTGCTTGCGGTTACTGCCGTCGGAAGGGAAATGACCAGGGACAAGAAGTATCTCTCTTTGTGTTGTCGAATAGCAGCCGAGATTGGAGCACATTTCGTCAAGACATACTATTGTGATGATTTTGAGGAGGTTGCCGGTACTTGCCCGGTGCCGGTAGTGATCGCCGGTGGTAAGAAGATCTCGGAGAAGGATGCGCTGAAGTTGGCTCACAATGCCATAGGTCACGGTGCTGCAGGTGTCGATATGGGCAGGAATATATTTCAATCTGATGATCCCGTGGGTATGATACAGGCAGTGAGGGCGATCGTACATAAGAATGCCACTGTCGACGAAGCATATAAACTGTATACGAAATCAAAGTAATGGAGTATTGTTGAATTATTGTCATTGCGAGTCCCGCGCCAGCGGGGCGTGGCAATCTCAGGTTGGATCTGCCTGTCGCTGCAGGAGTGCTGGATTGAGATTGCTTCGTCCTCCTCACGATGCTCGGACTCCTCGCAATGACAGACGGATGCGGGAGGTCGAAATGCGAGTTTCGAGATTTTATACAACCTTTGGATTCTAAGCACAGGTGACCGAAACAACGGACGAGAAATGAACGATAATAACGATCTCAACGAGATTAACGAACTTAACGTTTTTACGGGTTTTTGCTAAATATGCGCGCCGCCGTATACTACAACAACAAAGATATACGCATCGAAGAGATGCCGAAACCCAAAATAGGACACAAGGAATTGCTCGTTAAGGTCATTGCCAGTGGCGTTTGCGGCAGTGATGTGATGGAATGGTACAGGATAAAAAAAGCTCCCAGAGTTCTGGGTCATGAGATTGCCGGCGAGATCGCCGAAGTCGGAGCAGATATCGATCGATTCACCGTGGGTCAGAGGGTTTTTGTCTCTCACCACGTGCCGTGTAATGAATGTCGCTACTGTCAAGCAGGCCATCACACAGCGTGTTCTACCCTGCGTTCAACTAATTTCGACCCGGGTGGTTTTGCAGAGTATTTACGTGTCCCGGACATAAATGTGCAAAAAGGGACATTCGTGCTACCTGATGAAGTTAGCTACGAGGAGGGGACTTTTGTCGAACCGCTTGGTTGTGTTATCCGCGGACAGAGGGTCGCGAATATCATATCAGGTCAGACCGTCCTTATCATCGGCTCTGGTATTTCAGGGTTGATGCACGTACAGTTGGCACGCATGAAGGGCGTGTCCAATTTGATTGCAACCGATATCAATGATTATCGCTTGGAATCGGCTTTGCGTTTTGGAGCAAATATCGTGGTCAATGCGAAAGAAGACGTTGCAGAAGCTGTTAAAAAGGCGAACAATGGGAGACTCGCCGATACGGTTATTGTGTGTACTGCAGCACTACCAGCTTTTGAACAAGCCTTTGAATTAGTCGATTGCGGCGGAACATTGCTGCTTTTTGCACCGACCGCGCCCGATGTTCGAGTGCCGCTGCCCCTCTATGACGTGTATTTTAAGAGTGTAAAGATAGTCTTCTCATATGCTGCAGTAAACGAAGACATTCTGGAAGCCATTGAGGTATTAAAAAACAAGAGATTCGATGCGCTCGGTATGGTCACTCATTGCTTCGGGCTCGAAGATACCCGGAAGGGTTTTGATCTCGTCGCCCAGGCGGATAAATCGATCAAGGTGATAATAATGCCGCAGAAATAGTGCGGCAGGAGATGCTACTCCTTGTGTTCTTCGGTAGGCGTGAGTATTTTCTTTATTAGGTGGCCGGTCATGACCTTGTTCAAGTGGTCATAGCCTGCACATCCCTCGAGGTCCTGCCCTTTTATATCAGTATAATACAGCTCGTCCGTTTCACTTTTTTTCTTCTCGACTTTTATCGCGTAATCAGAATCGAAGATCGTCATGAATTCCCGTACCGGCATGGAGAAAATTCCCTTCTCTGAATAGAGTGATATTAGCTTGTCGATTTCTCTCCTGTCCTGACTGAGATGCTCGATCTCTTTCTCTATCTCAACGCGCGAGCTCGTTATCTTGCCGAACATGAACTGCATTTTTTCCGGTTCGTTGATCTCTTTTAGTTTCTCAGAACCTTTTTGCAGTATTCCTTCAAGTATCGTAACAGCCTGCTGTATCTTCTGTTTTGCTTCGGACAAGCATGTCAGATATTTTTGGATTACCTGGAACGAAGGTATTTTCTCGAGGTTTTCATAAAAAAGTTGTCCATAGGGTTTGCAGAAAGGTCCTTTCTGTGGATCTTCTAAATCATCCAGTACCATTCTTGGCCTCCTTTTACCTCACGAATGCTTTACGGCCAGCGTATCGGGCGGCATTTGTGAGCTCTTCTTCGATTCTGAGCAGCCGGTTGTATTTCTCGATCCGTTCTCCCCGGCAGGGAGCCCCGGTCTTTATTGCGCCGGTACTCATGGCAACTGTAAAATCTGAAATGAAAGTATCGACGGTTTCACCGCTGCGGTGGGACACGATAACACCCCAGCCGGCCTTCTTTGCTCTTTCAATAGCACTGATTGTTTCCGTGATGGTTCCGATTTGATTGACTTTTATCAGCACCGCATTGGCGACATTTTCCTCGATGCCTCGCTCGATTCGCTGGACATTGGTGACGAGCAGATCATCACCGACTAGCTCGATCCTGCCGCCTATCTTCTGGTTCAGTATTTTCCAGCCGCTCCAGTCGTCTTCTGCAAGACCATCCTCTATTGAGATTATCGGATAATGTTCAGACAGGTCGGCGAATCTTTCGACCATTTCCTGCGCACTCAGTTTTTTACTTTCCGTTCTGAGATTGTACACGCCTTCTTCGTAGAAACTACTGGAGGCGGTGTCAAGTGAAATGCTGATTTGAACGCCTGGTTTATACCCTGCTTTCTCAATGGCTTCAGTGATAAGTTTGAGTGGTTCTTCGTTCGAGGAGACTTTTGGAACGAACCCGCCTTCATCGCCGACGTTGGTGCTCAATCCCTTTTCCTTGAGTATTTTCTTCAGCGTTTGGTAAACTTCGCTGCTCCATCTCAATGCTTCCTTGAAATTCCCTGCACCGTGAGGTACAATCATGTACTCTTGGAAGTCTGGTCCTTGCCAGTTCGCGTGGACACCGCCATTAAGCACATTCATCAGTGGCACTGGCAACAGGGTTGCTTCATTTTTGCTCAAGTACTTGTACAGAGGTACGTTGATTGCCTTCGCAGCTGTACGGGCAATTGCGAGCGACACAGCACATATCGCATTTGCACCGAGTTTTTCTTTATTAGGGGTTCGGTCCAGTTCGAGCATTGATTTATCAATCTGAGCCTGTTCCGTTACATCCTTACCGATGAGCACTCCGGCGATCTTCTCGTTCACATTGCTGACCGCAATTAAGACGCCCTTGCCACCGTACCTGCTTTTGTCGCCGTCCCGTATTTCGACCGCCTCGTGGATGCCGGTTGAGGCACCAGAGGGTGCAGCGGCTCCTGATATGATTCCGCTGTTCAACTCGACATCAACCTCAACTGTTGGGTTACCTCGTGAATCAAGTATTTCGCGTGCTAAAATTCTTTTAATATTGTTTTTCATTACTCAATTCCTCCTTTGTGTGATACCAAATGACGTTCAATTATACAGAAAATATTGCGAGTGTCAATTGAACGGAAGATAGGACCTTAGAGATTCATAAAATCAGAGGGTTGTAACATAAGAACTCGAGAAGATAGGAGGCTTGGAACGACAGAAGATAAGAATTTGATAGGGTAGGACGACAAGAGGTTGAGAAACGCAGCGGAATGAGCAGAATCAGTGAGATCAACGAAATTAACGAAAATAACGATCATAACGGGAATAACGAAATCAACGGTTTTTTGTTACGGCTTGTATTTCAACGGACAAGTCAGACAGCGGCAGGCTTCCTTCTTGAGTTCCTCGTTTGGTGCCTTCAACTCAACTTCTTCGAAATCTTTCACACGTTCTTTTACTTCCCGGTGCGGCACTTCGATCTTTTTTGTTACATGCATGGGTATCAATCGAACATCTGGCGAGAATTCTTTCTTGAATATTTTATGGAAGAAACGCGGTACTTTTCTCAGTCGTCGGTCGATCTCTTCGGCAACACTGAGTCCTTGCCCCACGGCATGTGCAACGGTCGAACTGCCGAGTACTGCATCGCCGCCGGCGAAAATCCTGGGATGCGAGGTCCTGCCGTTTTTCACCACGATTCTCCCACGACTGTCCGTTTTGGCATATTCCTTTATGAAAGTTGTCTCCGGCCACTGCCCGGCAGTAATGACTAGGGCATCAAGGTCGGTTTTGAACTCACTGTCCTTGACTATCTCGACGCTGCCCTTTCTGCCTTCCTCACACTCGGTTTTAGTCATTACCACGTGGTCTTTCCCAATCTCAACAGGTGTCGTGAGGGGTACGATCTCGATTCCTTCCTCTTGAGCTTCGATGCGGTCATCGTGTTCGGCCGGCATATCCATGACCCGTCTACGGTAGAAGATCTTCACTTCATTACCTTGCCTGAGCAGGCTGCGGGCGACATCGATCGCCGTATTACCGCCACCAATTACGCCAACTTTTCCAAGTTGAAATTTCTCACCGTTCTTGATCTTTCTCAGGACATCGAATCCCGATAGCGCGTTCTCCTCGCCTGGAATACGGAGATCTGTTGCTTTCCACGCACCGATCGCAACGAAAATCGCATCATACTCATCAAGGATTTCCTGGAATTTTACGTCCTTACCAATCTCAATACCACACTTGAGTTCGACATGCGGGTCGAGCACAGCGTTGATTTCTTTTTCAAGCATTGCATCGGGTAGGCGGAATTTTGGAATGAGGGTGGTGAGTACGCCACCTGGTTTCTTTTCTCGTTCATAAACGGTTATATGATATCCTCTGTTAGCGAGATAGTAAGCCGCTGAGAGCCCGCATGGTCCAGCACCGATGATCGCGATCTTTTCGGTCCGTGTTTCTGTCGTCCCTTTGGGTTCCTCCATCGGGACGCAGCGTTTTAGATACTTGATCGCAACCGCTTCGTCTATTCCTCTTCTCGTGCACGCGTCTTCACATGGTGCAGGGCAGATGTGTTCGAGCGTGCTGAAAAATGGTATATAGGGATATTTTTCATTGCTCTCATAGGCTATGAGGTTTATGTAGGTCCACGGTGATATGCCCGCCGGGCAGGTCTTCTCGCAAGGTGGTTTGTGATAGTTGACACCTTTGTAAGCATCGTAGATGTTGTAGAGCCAGAATAACGCCCAGGCTGCTATCAACCCCCAGAATGCTTCGTTGACTCCGGTCCAGATATTGATCATCAGAGCGATCGAACCATAGAATAGGGCGGCAAATACTATTCCGCTCCAATACCGGCGCGAGTATGCTTGCCCTCCGCCGACAACGAAAGTCGAAATTAATGCGGCTTTACCGTATTTGATGTCTGATGGCATTTGTCGGACATACCTTTACGCAATCCAGGCATCGTATGCAGTCAATATTGCCCGGCGAACGGTATACTGGAACGTGCATTGGACACTTGGTCTGGCATGATTCGCACTTGATACACCTGTCATCGTCGACGTGCAGTTTGAGCAGACTGAACCGGTTGAATATAGAGTATATGGCACCGACCGGACAAAAAGTTCGGCAGAAGAATCGTTTGATCGATATAGAAAAGACGATTATTGCGATCACTATCGATACTTTCATGTAATAGTGCCAGCCGACGAGCGCGCGCAGGTCGCCGGTCCTGTCAAAAAGCACCAGTGGTATGCCGGCAATCAGTGAACCGTCAGGGCAGAGTTTGCAGAACCATGGCTCGGCCGTAAGGTATGCCACGATGCCGGCGACTCCGATCAGGACTGCGTACTTAAAGAACCTGAAGAACCCGGGCAAGCGCATTTTGTATGATTTGATCTTATAGAGCAGATCCTGGAAGAATCCGAACGGGCAGATCCATCCGCAGGTCATCCTTCCCACGAGCATGCCGACCGTACCAAAGAGGCCCACGATGTAGAAAGGAATGAGTCCAAGTCCAATGAAATGCTGGAGAGCGCCCATTGGGCATGAAAAAAGTGCGAGCGGGCATCCCCAACAGTTGAGGATGGGGGTGCAGCCTCTCTTCAGAAATCCCTGGTAGATTCCGCCGACAAAGATCGCTGGTATGTATGCGTTCTGAATAATGGATGCAACGATCTGGACTATGCGTTTTAGTTTCACTCGATGCCCATACAGGAAAGGCACATTACCGAACCCACTGTTTCGGTCTCTATGAAATCGCCAAGTTTACCACCGTACCAAATATTACCGATAAAAGCAAGCGTTACCACCAGGATAATGATAAGTATCAACTTCCTCACAGTTCTCTCCTTTGACACGCAGCCCGAGAATTGTATCGCCGTAATATTTTTTCATCGCTGTCCCGTTTTGCGGGATCTTCCGCGAAGCGAGAATTCTCGCCATAATCAGCGGAACTCGATTTTCCTTGGCCTGATTCATAACGAGAAATCGGGATAATCATATTTGTTATCACCGTAATCGAAGCATGTAGCGTCAGAAGATGCTCGTGAGAACCATTTTTACACCCTTGAATGGTTCTTCGAATCTGCAAACGCCACCTGAACAAATGAGACCACCTTTTTCCGCACCCACGCGGATGCGGAGATTGTGTTTCGTGGTGAGGTCAAGACTCAGCTCGGCAAGCGGCCAGCTCGTTTCCGCACCGAGTTTATCGACCATACGTTCAGGTGCTTCTTCACTGCGCCGTTCGTACCTTAAGGTGAGAACGAATAACTCCGGTTTGCCTATTGATACCGCAAGGGAGTGGTCATAGTAGTCGAACGTGCCGACCGTATCAGTGGCAGTCACAAAATCATGTTCGTACAAGGTTTCGATAAAGAACGAGCCGAAATTGTATGTGAACTCGACATACGGTTTTGTTTCGCTCTTCTCAATTAGTGGCAACTCGATACTATCCTTAACAAGCCTGTCTACTCCGGCGGTCAATTCCATATCATAGGTCGGGTACGTTTGTACCTTCACGCCTTGTTCGATGACCGCAGGCATCGTGCCGTTTGTAGTAAATATCTGTTCGAACATGCTCGCGGTCGTGTCGTGCACGCTGATTTTGTTGTTGTCGAGTTCAATGGTCATGAAATCAAACGGTGAGTACAGTACCGATCCGCCAAAACCGATTTCGTCAACGCCACGGTTAACAGATATGCCTGATTCGATGGGTGTTACCGGTTCGTTATACCGGTAGTTTCTATTGTACGGGAATCCGATAGTGTCATAATCCATCATCTGGAAGGAGATGCCGAGTCCTGGTATGGCAAAACTCGTGCTGAAGAGAAGGCCGTTGCCTTTTAGCCGGCCGCCGAGGCCGGGTCTCGTCCCCAACTGCTGAGCGTACTCAAGATAGACGTCGAAAGGGCCGGTCTTGTACCCAATGTTACCGCCGTAAAGTTCGGTGAAAGCCTCAGGCGTCATGTTTGTTTCCTGATTGACCCTGACGTAACGCCCGCCCAGCGCGACTTTAGGAATGAGTTTTGTTTCGATATCGACGCCACGTATCTGTGCCGTTGTGTCATTGTCGTTCTTTATCGAGTAAACATTTTCTTCGAAAAAGACATTACGTGGTTTGCCTGAGAGGACGGTTAGCTCGGTGTTGAAGTATTTGAGTCCTGCTTGGATGCCGTAGATCGATTTATCGATCTTGAAATCCTCGTCCACGAACTGGTTCAGAACAAGCCCACGGCCGAATGTTTTGTTGAAACGGCCGTACAGGATGCTGACCGGCTCTTTGCTGTACTGGGCGCTGTAGTCGAGATAAGACAGTTTCTCGGTCTCAGGCAGGGAAGGGTCGGAAAAGAAAAATGTCCCGCGTAGGGCAATATCGCCGTAGGATAGTGAGAGTTTGAATCTATCCTCGAGATGTTCTCTGTAGTTCGTATCCGCGTCGTCGTCCTCGAAAAAGACCCAGTATTCACCGTAGTTTGCACCGCCCAAGCGCAGGTCCTGTGCGCTCAGAATTGAGAACGAAAGGCAGAACAGCGCAGCGGTCAGCAGTAGGTTAAGCCCCTTTTCACTGCTCACACTCGCCGCCTTGTTCGAATAGTTCTCTGACTTTTGCGATGATGATCTCTTCATCACCAGGCTTGTAGCCTTGATGCGTGAAGACTATCTTCTTGTTCTGGTCAATGATGAAGAACGTTGGCATTGCCTGTACGTTGTACAAATCCCGCATCATGTTCTCAGGGTCAAGGACGACCCGATAGGTCCACTTGTGGCTTGTGGCAAAGGGTTTTACTTTGGGAACAGAACGAGTCTTATCCTGGCTGAGCGCGAGAAGCGTGATATTCAATGAATCGAATTCTTCAGCGTACGGTTTTAGTGCATCCAGCTCTTTGATGCACATTTTGCACCACAATGCCCAGAAGCTCATCATGACCGGTCCCTTGGTGAGTAATGAGTCAAGATTGACGCCATTACCGTCGACGTCTTCGAGCGTGAAACTGGGCGCGTCAGCCGCAGCGCTTTCGTCAGCAAAAGCAAAAACTAACGGCAATATTAATAGCAGTGCCAGCTTCTTCATTGTACCTCCTCAAATTGTTTTGTTGCAGAATGCAGTATTTCTTTTGTGCCCATATTCTGGACAAAAACAACTGCCCGCATTTTATCAATGGGCATAGCGTGGCTGAACGTGATCGCCGTGTCGAGCGTGTCCGGATAGGACAGTACAATAGGAAAGCTGTAAAATTCTTCGCACACATAGTTAAAGTCTTTTAAGAAACCACGCACACTGTCCTGGCAAATGGCAAGGAATGCAAGTATCTGTCCGGCAGGGATAGTGTCGGTAGTTACGATCATTATCTGAACATCTCCGGCGCTTGCTGTTGTAGTTGCCGTCACATCTA
>JAOUFJ010000010.1 GCA_029858255.1 candidate division WOR-3 bacterium
TACCATGGTCTGGGATCGTACTGACAACCAGGGCCGTGAAGTAGCTAATGGTATCTACTTCTACCGCGTCGAAGCGGCCGGTAATGTCGCGACCGGAAAACTCATCCTCGTACGGTAAACACTAACAATCGCTGTAAACCACCCCGCACCTAATAAGTGCGGGGTGGGCGTCTTATTGATACTTGACACAGACCATTTAATGAGTATATCTACATAGAGGTGTCCAGTAAACTCAGCATTAAAAACGGAAGGAGGTGAAGGCTATAGCACAAACAGGGTGGATAGGAACAAATCATACTCCATCCATGATCAAAAACATTCCAACAAACAAAAGAAGCGAGGGAGATTATGAAGAAACATCTAATGATCGTAATACTAGGTTTGCTCTTTGTGCCACTGCTTTATGCTGGCAAGAATCAAGCGGCAGATAGATCGACAGCCCCCACAGCAAGAAAGATTACCGGAACTGAACTACGTGTAAAACCGTCCTCCAGGGTAGATGGTCCGTACTATCGGCCGGCAACACGTCAATCAGGAATCCTCTTCGTTGAAGACCCCGCAGCGTTGGGGCCGCCAAGCCCTGATCAATATTGGTCAGCAGTGCTTGATAGCATAGTAGGCAGCGGTAATTATGGATGGTTTGCCGTGGACACCCTTCAAACAGCAAATGGACCAAGTCTCGCAATAATGCAAGGTTACGATCTGGTAATTTGGAATACTTACGATACATGGAATAACGCTCTGGGGCCCGCGCTCACCGCGACTGATCAGACGAATATCTCGAATTACATTACTGGCGGAGGCAAGGTCTGGCTCATTGGCCAGGATATCCTGTGGAGCGGTGTGTCTGTTGCCTGGATGACGGCGAACTTCGAACTCCAGAGTGCAATACAGGATTACAATGGTGCATCAGGAGCAATTCCCTATCCGGTGGCTGGTGTGGCTGAACTGAGTGGTCTCGGTTTCTCTTTCCTCGTTGACTGGGGAAGTGATGTCTTTGCCGATGCTCTTACACCAACTGCGAACGCACACCACGTTATTCAGGACGTCGCTTTTCCTTCTTACTATCCGTCCATAGTCAGCAATGATTACACGACTTCTTTCTGGACCGTGGATGGCCGGAACCCGACTCCGTGGGCTGAATGGCAAGATATTGTCTACATCATGCTGGACAATTTTGGTGTCCTCGGAGCGGAAGAGTACGTCTGGGATTTTGAGGATGGATGGCAGGGATGGACGCATACCAATGGTGGTACGTTTCCCGCAGCTTGGGGTGTTCAAGCTGCCGCGCTTCATGATTCACTGCCGGATGCCGGTGATTCCACGATGTGGATCGATTCTGATGCCGCCGGTTCTGGTGGCGGATTGATCGCGGATACGGCTATATCACCGGCCGTGGTACCGCCCAATGGTTTGGAAAAGTACAAATGGGGTATCTTCCACTATGGTGGCGGTGGTTCGTACTTGGACGAGATGGATGTTGGGATCAAGTACTATGCGAGTAGTGCTTGGACTACGGTCCAGCTGGTACATTATGCCACCGGTACGGTCACGGGTCCGGGCTGGGATTCAGTAGATGTGTCAGCTTATGCCGGTGCGGACAGTATTCAGGCGTGGTTTTATTTTACCGACTTAGGCACCTGGGGTTATTATGCGGCTTTTGACAATGTCGGCCTCTATCCAGCACCAGTGGAAGATGTTGGAGTAAACGCAATCATTGAGCCGGTCGGTACTTACTCCATTAACGATGTCGTTACACCGCAAGCGCAAGTAAGGAATTACGGCGATCTTGAAGAGAGTTTCCCCGTTACCTTCACAATGACTCGCAATGCTCTGCTGGTTTATGCAGACACAGTTATGATGACCCTCGCGAGTGGTGCTGTTGACACCGCTGTCTTCGAGGACTATACGTTTACTCAGGGTGGAGCCTATAGCATTGTCAGTTACTCGGAACTGGTCGGCGATCAAAATCCAGCTAATGATACAGTGTTTGCCACCGTCAGCGTTTTCGAATGGATAGTAGACTTCGAGTCTAACAATGGCGGTTTTGTTGCTGACCCTGCTTCCGGTGCTTGGCAATGGGGAGTTCCGACTTCTGGTCCGGGCGCCGCTCATTCCGGGACACAACTCTGGGCAACGGTACTTGCTGGCAACTATAGCAATAGTGCCAACTGGAGACTTACTTCGCAGGACGACTATACTGCTACCATGAACAATCCACACATCCTCTTCTTCCACTGGTACGATATCGAAGACTATTATGATGGTGGTAATGTCAAATATTCTACTGATAATGGCAGTACCTGGCCGCTACTCCATCCAGTTGGTGGCTATGACGATGTTGCCTATTCCGGCAATAGTGGCATTCCCGCTGAGAGTTGCTTTACTGGCATGCAGGCAACTTGGCAGGTAGAGGATATTATTATTCCGGTGAATGTAGGGCAGACTTTCAGACTTCGCTTCCACTTTGGGACTGATGCTTCTGTATACTATTCTGGTTGGTACATTGATGATCTTGCCGGTATCGGTCTTACCTATGTCGGCATTGCTGAGGGACCGGGAACGCAGAGCATCGCGAAATTCGGTTTTGCCCCCACGATGCCCACGATTACCAACGAACGGCAACCGATATCCTACACAATAACTATGCCTGGCCATGTCTCCTTGAAGATCTATGACCGCATCGGCAGGCTGGTGCAGACACTCGTTGACGAACATCAAACCGCCGGCGAGAAATCTTTGGTCTGGAACGGCACGGACATCAACAACCGGGCCGTCGCGAACGGTGTGTACTTCCTGCAACTAGAAGCCGAAAACGAAGTCGCCTTCCGGAAACTCGTTATCGTTCGATAGACACCTTGCACTTCTTTACCGCCCCGCACCCCAAAAGTGCGGGGCGTTTCTCTAGAACTTGCATTTGGGCTCATCCCGAATCGACCAGCCTGAAGTTAAATGGAATCGAAACGTATACGCGCACGTACTTGTCTCGCTGTTTTGCCGGGGAGAACTTCCAGTTGCGCGCCGCTGCAAGCGCCGCTTCATCGAGCATCTGATTCCCGCTCGATTTCAGTATCTGAACATCCATTATACTACCATCAATGTCGACCAAGGCCTTGACCACGGTCTGGCCCTCGATCCCTGCCCGGCGCGCCAGGTCAGGATACCGGGGTTTCGTCTGAACGACCGGCTGCGGTTTCACTTCAACCTTATAATAGGGCACGATCTCTATCTCGGGTCCTATGGGTCTTGTCCGGATAGGATTCTCGGTAAACTCGGTTTCAGCAATGGTCTCAACAACATTCTCTTCATCCCCTATATTCTCGGCCGGGACCACAACCTTTGGGCGCTCTACGGGTGGCGGTTCTTCATACTTGTCAATGTATGAAGAAATATCTTCCACCATCGTGATTATTTCATGTTTTAGTTCATAAGGAAGGGGCTGGGCATAAGGAACGAGTAGAAAGAGAACAATGAATATCACGAGGCTGGAGAGTAATCCGGCCCGCAGATAGATTCCGTACATCTTCTTATGATCCTTCATGTTTCCTCCTTCTAATTAATATACAAACGGTATGGCAAAATATTCCACTATATGACGAAAGACGTTAGGGACGTTATTTTCGTTAATCCCGTTAATATCGTTGCTTTCGCTAATGCCGCTAATTTCGTTAATCTGGTTAATCTCGTTAATTTCGTTGGGCTCGTTATTATCGTTAATACCGCTAATTTCGTTAGAACTACATTTCGCATTGCGCATTTCGAATTTCGAAATTTAGACGAACGTTAGTTTCGTTGCTCAGATTCTCAAGTTCTTATCTTCTCAACCTCTGAATTTTTCGTCCTCTCCGTTTCTCAATTTCCCATCCTCTTACCCTCTTATCTTCTCAGCTTCTGTCCTTCTCCGTTTTATCGGTTCTCGTGTCTGCGTTCTTTACAACTCTACAAAAAAATATATAATTCCTTAATGAAAAGGGCGATCGTTCTGATCCTGGATGGAGTAGGTATTGGAGCGCTGCCAGACGCAGCACAGTATGGAGACGAAGGAAGTAATACGCTCGTAAATCTTGCGGAACAATGCAACGGGTTAGACCTTCCAGTGCTCGAAAGCCTCGGCCTGGGCAACATAACCGACATCATGGGCGTAAAACGCGTGTCCGAACCCCTTGCCTTTTTTGGTAAGATGGCCGAGCAATCTCCTGGCAAAGACTCGACATCAGGACACTGGGAGTTGTGCGGCGTGATCCTGGAAAAACCTTTTCCGACCTTTCCAAAAGGCTTTCCTGCAGACATAATAAGCGAGTTCGAGAAACAGATCGGACATGAAATCCTGGGCAACGTACCTGCGTCAGGCACGGAGATTATCAAACGCCTCGGAGAAAAGCACATTCGGGAAAAGAAGCCGATCGTGTATACATCGGCAGACAGCGTGTTCCAGGTCGCGTGCCACATCGATGTTTTCAACGTCGAGGAACTGTATTCATTCTGCAAAACGGCACGCGCCATGCTGCAGGGTGAATACGGAGTGGCTCGCGTAATTGCCCGTCCTTTTGCCGGTACCTTTCCTGAATTCTACCGCACCAAGGACCGGCGTGACTTTTCCATGGCGCCGCCCGCGCCGACACTCCTTGACATTGTCCATGAAGATGGCACAAAAGTCACGGTCATCGGCAAGGTCGACGACCTTTTCAGCCACCGCGGTTTCGACGAATCCTTTCATTCGGTGAACAATCTGGAGTGTATCGACTTTGTCCTTGATTCAATGAAGGAAGAACACGATGCCTTGATCGTCGCGAATTTCGTCCAGTTTGATATGGATTGGGGGCACCGGAATGATGTTGAGGGTTTTGGAAAAGGATTGGTCGAAATGGACAAGGGCCTTGGCCGCATCATTAGACAAGCCCGCGACGAAGATATCATATTCATCACCGCTGATCACGGTAATGACCCCACCACTCCCTCGACTGACCATTCGCGCGAGCATGTGCCGATCCTTGCGTACCGTAACGGCTTTGCTGGACAGAACGTGGGAATACGCGAGACTTTTGCAGACCTTGCGAAGACAACCGCAAATTTTCTGGGCATCGGAGGCATAAAAAATGGCAAAGACTTCCTCGAAGACTGCCGTTAATAAGAAGATCTCAAAAGAATTACTGAGGCGTGTTAAAAAAACCCTAAAGCATGTTTACGCGCCGTACTCCGGTATTTCAGTCAGCGCCGCGCTCTACTGCTCGAGCGGAAACATATATACAGGATGCAATGTGGAAAACAGCTCCTACTCGCTTACGATGTGTGCAGAACGAGTAGCGCTGTTCAAGGCGGTATCAGAAGGAGAAAAGGATTTCTTACTGCTGTTACTCCATTCTCCGGATATCGATTCGATACTCCCATGCGGCGCCTGCCTTCAGGTGTACAGTGAACTTGCCTCCGAAATAGTCATCACCACGGTGAACGCGAAAGATGAGTTCCGCTTCTATCCCATAAAGACGCTTCTGGCACAACCGTTCCGGCTTAAAAAATGAATCTGAAGACAATATGAATTTTCACTTCGGAATAAACATCCAGAAACTATCATGGGACCAGTTTACCGATGTAGTGGACATGATAGAAAGGTCCTGGGGGCGCATCGATTCCGCGGAAAAAGATCTCCTCGTCGGCAGCAGTAAAGAGAACAATATACTCTGCTGCCTGCTCGAATTAAAAAAGAAATATCCTGAAGCGCGTTTCGGATTTTCACAGCATACCGCCCTTGCCAAGGGACTCTCGAAGATTGCCGAGAAAGGTGAAATACTTATATCCGAAGAGATCGAAAAGATCGTCATCGATGATTTCAAAGTCACATGCCTGGGAATGCTCTCAATTCAGGGCATGGCAAATGAGATCCTCGTATGCAAATTGGAGGAACCAAACAAGGAAATCATACCGCCAAAACAGAAACCACGGTGGCCACACATTTCGCGGCACAGTCAAGTGGAATCGCTCGAGTATCATCTGAGCGTGTCCAAAGCCCTGCTCGTCGTGTGTCCAACCGGCGGCGGCAAGACAGTTTTCTTCGACGAACTGGCAGACCAGTGGAAGGATAAGAAGATCTCTTACCGCACAACATGTCCTTCCTATATGCGCGGGATCACTTTCCAGCCCGTAACCGAACTGGTCATTCAGATCCTGGGCATAAATGATATTGACAGCGCCGAAGAGAAACAAAAAAAGATAGAACAGACATTGAAAGAGCTGAATATAGCCGACATTGCGACATCATATCTAACCATTCTTGATTTTCTCTCTCTGACCGACGAGGAGTCGATTCTTGAAAAAGTCGAGCTCAAAACGAGGGTCCAGGTATTGACCGATACGGTTGCCGACATAGTCAAGCGAATATCCTGGAATAAACCTGCTGTACTGATCATCGAGGATGCGGAGAACATGGATGCCTCATCTACTGTATTCTTGCAGCATCTGATGACTAAACTCGCGGAAGAAGATGTCTGCTTCATTTTCAGCTCATACCTTTCTCATATCAATCTATCAGGACTGCATGAATTTGAGCTCAGGGAAATTGAAAAGAGAGATTTAACAAAGCTGGTAGAAGAAACGATTGGTGAGAGTATGAGCCTGCCACCCACTACCCCGTTTCACGTCTTGCAGTACATCGGACTCTACAATGAAGAGAAACTCTCTTATCTGTACAAACAGTATCAGGGGGAAACGTCGATCGCTGGCTTTGCCCTTTCCTTCCATGACATAAAGACGATCATTAAGAGAAGATTCGAGAATCTCGGTGATAAAAAAGATTTCATCGCCAACCTATCGATCGCCGGTATAAAGATACAACCTGATGAATTCCCGCTCGAAAGAGAGAATATGCATCTCTTTGATTATTTCACCAGAACCGGGTACCTCAAGAAACGCGTCAACTACTACGCTTTTGCCAATCCAACACTGCACGATGAGATTTACGAACTCGCCCAGCACAAGAGAAATATGCACATCCGCTTCGCCGATTATTACTCAAGGCTTGGTAGACACGAAGAACATGCGGCTTTCCATTACAGTGAGGGCGAGAATTTCAAGAAAGCAATAGAATACCTTCTGCTTTCTGCACGCCAGGCGGTTCGTAAAGGGGGTTACGAGTCAGGTATTGAATACTACAACAAGGCGCTTGAGTTATGTCAGCGGAAAAAGGATGCTGCCGAACTCGAACTCGTAATCGCTCTCAACGAAGGTCTGGCCGATGTGTACCGTTCTCTCGGCGAGGAAGATAGGGCACTAAAATACTACAAAGTAGTGCTGGACAGCTACAAAGAAATTCTGAAAGAATGATCTGGTTCTTGTGCTTAGGGTTAATGCAAGACACTACTCTGAGCGACTCCATCGACATTGTCCGCTATCAGGCAACTACCATAACGTATGACCTGGAACGATCAATCATAATCCTTAATGATTCATCTGTCATAACTTACAAAGATATCATGCTGACATCCGACAGCGCATACTACTACGTTGAAACAAATCACCTCGAGGCATTTGGCAGGTGCCATCTTAAGCAACTCGATGATTCCATACAGGGCAATTTCATTAGATACAACATCGAAAATCAGAAGGCATTGATGACGAGCGGCAGGACTCAGATCGAAGAAGGTTTTATCGACGGGGAAGAAATCTATTGGATCGACGAGAAAACAGTCAACAGCTACAAAGGCACTTACACCACGTGCGATGATTCACCTCCTCATTATTATTTCTACTCGCCCAGGATGAAAGTGTACCTCGGTGACATGGTGATAGCGCGCCCGATCTTTCTATACATCCAGGATATTCCGGTCTTTGGTGCGCCATTTTGGTTTGTCCCTATATCCTCGAAAAGAAAATCGGGACTGCTGCCTTTTCGCATTGGCAACTCAGGCACGTTCGGTAAGTTTATCAGAGGGCTCGCCTATTACTTTGTAATATCCGATTACGCAGACATCACCCTGCAGCTCGATGCCTTGGAGAAAAAAGGAATAATGCCACAAATCGAGGGTGTTTGGGATTACTCGCCTTTTTCCAAAGGCAAAATATTCGCATCCTACATTCGCGACACCGAGTCCGAAAAAGTCAGATACAACATAGAAGCACGCAATGTGTCTGAACTTTTCCTACTGGGATCGAGCTTCAACTGCGATATCAAGTACGTGAGCGACAATAGTTACCGCCAGGACTATGCAGAAACGACCGCGATATGGCTGGAAAGGGAGATATCTTCGCAGGCAACGCTCACCCGCGTCATCTCCGGATTCAAGAACACCCTCACGCTCGAACGAAAAGAGGACTATACCGATACTACGGTCACTCTTAAACTACCTTATTATACTATGAGCGGTCCTTCATCAATGTTGTTTTCAACAATAAGTTACGCTCTTTCCGGACATGTCAGCAGGGATCGTCAGACCACCACTCAAGACACGATTGATGTATTGGGCGCTAATCTACATACTGCGCCGACGATCCAGCAGAATGTTCTTGGTATCGTCTCGCTCTCTCCAAGATTCGATCTGGATGTCGCTCTCTTCAACGAGGATACTTCAGGCAACAAATGGCCATCCCGGTTCGGTTATTCCTTTGCCACAACTGCAAGTACGAACTTCTTCCGTGTCTTCGGTGTCGATATGCTGGGCGTACATGGACTACTTCACAAAATTCTGCCAAGTATTACATATGCCTACACACCCGATTTTGATTTCGGCGCGTTTCCGAGGGTGACCGGTATTCCTTCATACGCACATACAAACAGTATTGGCTTCGGCGTGAATCAAGAAATTGAAGCGAAGGTAGGCGATGAATCAAAGAAACAAAACATACTGCGGCTTAATCTTAATGGCGGATATGATCTCAAAAGGGACTCGCTCTCGGACGTCAATTTTCTTCTCTCGGCACCGTATAACCCTCTGCCGTCTCCGGTCACAACTTTCAACACGCAGGTAGACGGCAATATCGATCCATACACGCGAGAGTATTCTTACACTATCACGAATAATTTCGGCATGAAATTAGATTTTCTATCGCTGAATCTCGGGCAGAGTTACCGACGCGGAGGTAACTACCAGATATGGTTCAACGGTGATATCAAACCGACCAGCAACTGGGCACTGACGTACTCGGCTCGCTACGATTGGCAAACGAAAAGTTTAGTCGACTACAGCTTCGGACTCGTACGCAATCTGCACTGTTGGGAAGCAGTATTCAACTTCAATCAACTGGGTGATGACTGGCGATATGACTTCAAGATCAGGATTAAATCGATCCCTGAAGTATCAATAGGTAAGGGGTTACTCGGTTACGTCTTCGAGTAATCACTCGAAGAACTTGTCTCGATAATCAACCAGTTCTTCCGGCGTGAAGATGCTCTGGCTAATCTGCTGGAGCATCATCTGGCGCTTCCACTGCAGCACCCCGACCATTGACGAATCAAACTGGACTTCATTCTTTCGGTCACATCGTATTAGATAACCACTGTATCGATCGATGACCGGTACAGAAATCTGTCCCTCCTCCAACGACGCCAATGCCCCGGCAAAGTGATCACCATACGTGCTTCGCAAGCCGAATAGGTTTTGGCTGGCGATGCCGGTGTGGAAGCGGACTATTGTATCTGACTGTGCGATCGATTCCATCGGTGTCCCGGAAACCATTTGTGTGTGCAGCCTGTTCAGATACTCAATCATGGCTTCCTCATAGGATTGACGTTCAGCCGCTGCTTTGACACGCGCGGATGCCTCTTCCAGAGAAGGTTGGTTTGCCGGTATCACCGAATCGAGGGCGAAAACGTAATAGCCGCCCAGGCTGCTGAACGGGTGACTTATCTCACCCTCCTTCACATCATCAAGGAAATCGGCCAGTCCGTCGACGTTGCGCACAGGAAAATTCAATTCACCTCTATCAAGAGGGTAAGTCTTGAGAACGGTCAATCCAAAATCAACCGCGGCGGGATCGAAACCTATGTCCTTGGCAGCTTCTATGAAAGAAAGGATATTGTCCGCGATCTCGCCGATCGTTGTTTGTGAAGCCTGAACATTCGCTTTCACCACCTGTAAGTAACCAGGGCGAACACGCCTCATCACTTCAAAACCGCGCGCTGCATCGACGATCCCAGACACTTCTCCGTCCTTCAGTCCTTTGTATACATCACGCATATAGGGTCTCATAACATTTTCATTTTCGAAGGTATAATCGATGGTCGTGTCGTCGGAAACCTCTCGTGCTAATACCACAAAATCCTCGCCTTCTGCGACCATGGCGAGAAAATCCTCGAGACGCTGTCTGGCTTCCAGCGTATCGTAGGATGAAGGTTTGCGATCATAGAAAACATATTTGAGGATCTTGTATTCTGGAACGGCGAACTCATCGCGGTGCTTCATGTAATAGTCGCTGACTTCCTCATCGGTTACTTCAACGATGCCGCGCATACGGTTTATCTGCAGACTCAAGAAAGAGATATCATACATAGTACTGAACCCGGCAATGGACATGCTGTCGTCGAAAGGCGAGACCCATGCCATCGTCGATATGAGTGAACGGAGTTTCTCCTTCGGCAGGTTCTGCCGCAGCTGCATCTCGTACTGGTACATCCACTGCAGACTCTGAGGTGATTGAATCAATTGATAGTATTTGTTCCAGTCGAATTCGCCATTTTCATCCTTCATTGTCTCTGCTTCAAAGATCTCCGGTGGTGGGTTATTCTGTATGATCGCCCAGATCTCCTCATCGTTTATGCCGATTCTTTCTTCTTGACAAGATCACTCCACACAATATCCTCAACGAGCTTCATCCAGACCTCATCCGGTGTGATGTTCTTGTTCTCACTCTCTTTAAGCAACGTGAAACGCCTATAATCCTGGTATGACACTACCTGGTTTCCGATCTTGGCAATATCAATCTCTGGCCGGCTTCGAATACCGGTGATATCCAGCCCCCACTGGAAAAATATGAGGCCGGCGAATCCTGCCAGAGCAATAAATAGTACCAAACGTGTTTTCTTGCGTAAAGTTTGCATCATCTTAGCCTCCTATGTAGATGTAACTTTCGATCCGCTAAGCGAGGGAAGCACAGCCTGCCCGTTTGACACGATCAATGTCTTAAAGCCATTGTGCTGCTCTTTTTTCACGGCATCGATACCCTGTTGTATACTATGAATGGGTGTGAAGCTGATTTCCTTCAATCTCGCCCCATTCAGATCAGTACAGGCATAAACTCTATGCTGCTTCAGTATTTTGGCGGTCAGAAAAGCCCGGTGCCCGCCCACTTCGATTTTTTCCTCAGGATATTCCAAAAGTCCATCAATGTTGTTGTCGCGCATGAGCCGCAGGAACTCCTCATTGCCGAAACCTTCCTCACATTGACCGACGAGTATGATACTACCATTATCCTTAAGACCGAGCATTGTCAGGTTTATCGCCTTGTGTGTATGATAGAAATCTTTGTCGTTAGGATAACCGCCGGCCGACACGATCACGCAGTCTGCCGGTTCGGATATCATGATCCTTCGTTTCGTGACAAAATAATCGACGGCTTCGCTGAAGGCATGCGCGTGATGTCCACAGAAGATCTTTTCCGTTTCGCGATCCGGGTTCTCAACGACATTCAAGATGTAATCGACCCCCAGAAGGCCTGCGGCCTCATCCATTTCCCGGGCAATGATGTTACTTTCGATCTTACTCACGAACACTCCGTTGCGCACAAGTTTCTTGTGGTTGTTACGGATCGTTTCATATGACGCAACGCCGGGCAGAATCGATTTGCGGCCGCCCGAAAACCCGGCCAGATAATGAAACCCGATCCGTCCAGTGGTGATCACAAAATCGGCCTCGGCGACGCGCCGGTTTATCCCAACCTCAAGACCGGTCGAAGTCTTACCAACTACAATAACATCACCGCGGCAGTCATGCTGCAGGAATGCAAAATCATCACATAATTTCCCGTACAACGCCGAATTCTCCTGCGCGATGTGCGGCCGGTGTGTCCCCAGGGCAACGACAAAAGAGATATTCTTCTCATCAATCCCCGCATCTACGAGTTCAGCTACCAGAAACCTCAAAATCTCGTCGTAATTCGTGATTTTCCTTGTTATATCAGACACAATTATAACAACATCTCCCGGCTTGTTGGTACGCAGAACCCTGTTCAAAGCACCGAGCCCGAGCGGGTTGGTAAAACTCTCCTTCAAGAGCATCCCGAGCGGCCTCACCGCAGTGATCTTAGGCTCGGCTACGCCGATCAAACCGGGCGGAGGTTCGAAACTTATGGAACCATGTCCGTATTTCAAATCCATGGCATATTCTATCTAAATATGCGCTTGTGTCAACGCCAAGCGCCTACGGTATAACACGAACACATCTTTCATTGACTTGCATGCAAAATGTGTTATAATACTACAATGATTGACCTCAGATTACTCAGAGACGACCCCGAAAAGATCCGCGCCGCACTGAAAAAAAGAAATTCCGACATCGATCTGGATAAGATCATAGACATCGATATACAAAGACGGGCATGCATGACGGAGATCCAGGAAAAGAAAAGCAAGAGGAATATGCTATCCCAGGAGATCGCCAAGTTAAAACACCAAGGGGACGAACCGAAAAAGCTCATGGAACAGGCGCGAGCTCTTTCTGGCGAGATAAAGAAAAAAGAAGAAACACTGCGTGATATAGAGCAGGAGTTTGAATACGCCGTGCAGTGGTTGCCAAACATTCCGAACGAAAAAGTACCGGTCGGTGCCGGTTCAGAAGCAAACAAATTCATCCGCGGACTTATTGAGGCGCCCGAGTCCGATTTCGAAGTCCTGCCACACTGGGATATCTGTGAAGCCCTGGACATTCTCGACCTCAAAAGGGCATCCAAGATATCCGGTTCGCGGTTCATTCTCTACAAAGGGCAGGGTGCTTTGCTGGAACGTGCGCTCATAAATTTCTTTCTTGACCTCCATACCACAAAACACGGCTACACCGAAATATTCCCGCCAGTACTCAACCCTGCCGAATGCCTCTACGGTACTGGTCAGTTACCGAAACTGGAGTCGGACATGTATCGGTGCCGTGATGATGCTTTCTACCTAACACCAACCGCAGAGGTACCGCTCACGAACATGCACCGTGAAGAGATACTTCTCGAAAAGCAACTGCCTGTTCGCTACGTAGCATACACCCCATGTTTCCGCCGTGAAGCAGGATCGTACGGCAAGGAAGTACGGGGCATCACCCGCGTGCATCAGTTCAATAAAGTAGAACTTGTGAAGTACGCCACACCCGACAATGGTTACGACGAATTTGAGAAAATGCTCGCGGATGCCGAAGCCGCGGTCAAAGCGCTTGAGCTGCCTTATCGCATAATGCTCCTCTGCACGGGTGACATGACTTTTGCTTCGGCCATCACCTATGACATAGAAGTCTATGCACCGGGCATGAAAGAATGGCTTGAGGTATCATCTGTTTCCTGCTACGAGCAATACCAGTCCCGTCGGGCAAACATTCGTTACCGGCGGTCAGCCAAGGGCGTGGATTTCGTATATACGATGAACGGCTCGGGATTAGCTACGCCGCGCACCTTCATCGCGATTGTCGAGAATTACCAAACCGAGGATGGACGTATAAGAATACCGGATGTCCTGAAGAAATATATGGGGGCAGATAGCATCGGCAAGTAGCATGTTTGATTACCTGCAAAGCTGGTTGCGACAGATCGAAAATAACCACGGTGTCAATCCGGTAATATTTGCGATAATCTACTTCGCTGGTGTCATCCCATTCTGGTTATCCATATACAAAATAATCAACGCCATGAAAAACAGAGATTACAGGAAGGCAGTCACATTCGGTCTTGTGCTCGGCGCCGTCATTATCGCCCCCTTTACTTATGTTGCGGTCTTCGGTCACAACCTGCCCGCGTGGTTCTGGATCGTCGCCGCGGCCATCATCTTGTACAGTGCCTATACCATTCTGAAACGCATCCGACAAACCCGGGCATTACCATGAAGAACAAAGCCATCATCGGCATTGATATCGGCGGTACGAATATCAAAGCGGCCCTGGTCACCGGTCGCAAGATAGATCACCGGACCAGAGCTTCCACCCGCGCCGAACTGGGTCCTGATATATCCATAGAACAGATAAAATCAGTTATCGAACCGGTCCGAAAAGCAGCAAAAGCAATCGGTATCGGCATCGCGGGCATCATCGATTCGAAAAAAGGTCTGGTCAAATATTCGCCAAACCTCAAGGGATGGAAGAATGTGCCTCTCGCCCGGATCCTGCGGAACGCATTCGGCCTGCCGGTTTATGTTCTGAACGATGCGAATGCGATATGCCTGGGTGAATGGAAGCATGGAGCTGGTCGGGGACATGAGAATGTTTTTCTTTTTACGGTAGGAACCGGCGTCGGCGGCGCAGCCATCTGTGAGGGAAAACTCCTTTTCGGAGCCCATGGATTCGCCGGCGAATTTGGCCATACGACGATCAACCTGGATGGTCCAAAATGTATTTGCGGACATCGCGGTCACGTGGAACGTTATGCAGGCGCCAAGTACATTGTGGCGCGTGCCCGGAGAAAGATAGCGAACAATAAGAGCTTACTGGCAGGCTACGACACCCTGACCCCGGAAATCATAGCCCGCACGGCAAAGAAAGGCGATAAGGTTGCCCGCGAGGTGTTTGCTGAAGTAGGTCAGTATGTTGGCATCGGCGTCGCTAACATAATCGCCTTGTTTGATCCTGATATCATCATCCTCTCCGGCGGAATCGCGCGTGCCGGCAGCATTCTTTTTGAACCTGTACGCAATACGGTCAGCAGAGCAACCTTGGGACCCGAACATCGCCGCTACAAGATCGTGCCGGCACAACTCGGCGACGATGCCGGAATACTCGGAGCTGCACTCTTTGCCAAATTGACAGTGACCGGGTCGTCAGTATAATAAGCAATGCTTGATTTGATGGACGAAAGAACAAGAAAAGAGCTGAAACGCGTCCTCGGGAAACTTCCCGAACGCGTTGACATTCTCTACTTCACCCAGGAAAATGCCTGTCCGGCATGCAAGGACCAGCAGCGATTACTCGAAGAGATCGCCAGCCATACCGACAAGATTCGATTGAAGGTCTTCGATTTCATACGCGATAGCGAGCAAGTCACACAATACCGCATAGACAAAATACCCGCGACCGCGATCATCGGTAAGAAGGACTATGGTATTCGATTTTATGGCCTGACTGCCGGTTACGAATTTCAATCATTGATCGAAGCAGTGATCATGGTGGCAACAGGAAAATCCGGGATCTCTCCAGAATTCGAAGAAACGATACGCCATATCGATAGTGCTGTACATATCGAAGTGATGACTACCCTTACGTGCCCGTACTGCCCGCGTGCAGTACATGCGGCCATGCAGCTCGCCATGGTCAACGATAACATCCGCGCCGACATGGTCGAAAGCGCTGAATTTCCCCAGCTCGCACAACGCTACGATGTTACAGGTACGCCCAAGACAATGATCAACGAAACTCACTCGTTTGTTGGTGCCCTGCCCGCAGACCGGGTATATCTTGAGGTCCTGAAAGCGGTCAACCCCGAGGAATACAAACGTATTGAACAAACCATAAGGGAAACCCACGGTCAGCGCCATATACGCAAAGCACAAACCGAGCATGAGTACGACGTCATCATCGTTGGTGGCGGGACAGCAGCAATGTCAGCAGCGATATACGCGGCGCGCAAATCGCTGGATGTACTGCTCCTAGCAAAAGACCTTGGCGGTCAGATCAACTACACGGCTCTCGTCGAGAATTATCTCGGTCTGCCCAACATAGACGGCAAGGAGATGGTCGAACAATTCGTCATGCACATGGAACAATTCTCTATTGCCGAAGCCCTGGGCGCCGCTGCTGTGAAAGTGGAAAAAAAGGGCAATCGCTTCACCGTAATAACCGATGACAAGAAACAATACACGGCAAAATCAGTTATCTACTGTGCAGGTAAACAATACCGCAAGTTGGGGATACCTGGTGAAGACCGTTTCATGGGGCGCGGTGTCGCTTTCTGCGCGACATGTGATGCGCCTCTGTACAAAGACAAAAAAGTCGCCGTCGTGGGCGGCGGAAATTCGGCGTTCACATCGGCACGGGATCTGTTGAATTTCGCTTCCGAAATACATTTGATCCACCGGCGTGATACATTCCCTGCCGATAGTGAACTGGTCAAGCAGGTCAGAGGTGCGAAAAATGTCACGGTCCAGACGAACACCGTTGTACGAGAGATCCTTGGCGAGACAAAACTCACCGGCGTCAGGCTGCAATCTACAAGCGGAGAGCAACATGAAGACCTGCAGGTCGACGGGGTCTTTTTGGAGATCGGTCTCATGCCCAATACGCAGCCAGTCAAAGAGCTGGTCAAGCTCAACGAATACGGAGAGATAGAGACAACTAGGGAGAACACGACATCGGTACCCGGCCTCTTCGCGGCCGGTGACGCAACCGACTTGCCCGAAAAGCAGATTATAATCGCGGCGGGTGAGGGCGCGAAGGCCGCGCTTACCGCCTACAACTATCTGATCGAGAAAAAACTCATTACACAAAAAGCCACGGCTGATGCCTGGCAGCGATAAGAAGCCTAGAGGATATCATATGTTCGGTAAATCGATTAAACTCTTTAGCCTGTTCGGCTTTGACGTCAAGATCGACATCAGCTGGTTAATCCTCGCCTTCCTTATTACCTGGTCGCTTGCCGATGGGCTGTTCCCGCATTATTTCAAGAATCTCACCACCACGACATACTGGTGGATGGGCGTTTTCGGCGCCCTGGGCCTTTTCTTTTCGATAGTGTTTCACGAAATCTCACACTCGCTCGTTGCCCGGCGCTTCGGCTTGCCGATTAAAGGAATAACGCTTTTCGTATTTGGCGGTGTCGCACACATGGAGCAAGAACCACCAAGTGCCAAGGCAGAATTCCTTATGGCGATAGCCGGCCCTGGCTCGAGCGTGGTCCTCGGACTCCTGCTCTATATCGTGCGCACGGTAGGGAGGATCGGAGCCTGGCCCCTGCCGGTCAGCGGCGTCATCGGCTATCTCGCCTTCATCAACTGGATTCTGGCCGGGTTCAACCTGATCCCCGCATTTCCACTCGATGGCGGGCGCGTGCTCAGATCGGCGCTCTGGAAATGGAAGGGTAATATCGGATGGGCAACGCGCGTATCATCGCGTATCGGTACCGTTTTCGGCTTCCTGCTGATTGCCATGGGTGTGATACAGTTCTTTTCCGGAAACCTCATCGGCGGTATTTGGTGGTTCATGATCGGAATGTTTCTGCAGAACGCGGCACGAATGTCGTATCAGCAGTTAATGACTCGCCAGGCACTCGAGGGTGAAACAATCAGCAATCTGATGATCCGCAACCCAGTGACCGTAACATCGACACTAAGCGTCAAAGAACTCGTCGAGGAATATATATACAGGTATCACTACAAGATGTTTCCAGTGGTCGATGGTGAGAAACTGGTCGGCTGCATAAATACCCGCCAGATCGGAAAGGTGCCGCGGGACCAGTGGGCTCAGAAAAATGTGGGAGATATCGCAACAACATGTTCGAACGATAACACCGTCGACCCGAAAACGGACATCGTCAAAGTCCTCTCTCTGATGAACCGTACTGGCAACAGCCGTCTCATGGTCGTTGAAGGTGACAAACTCGTGGGGCTAATTGCGCTCAAAGACATCATGAATTTTCTGTCGATAAAACTCGATCTTGATCAATCCGGAGAATAACGTATGAGCGATTACGGGCGTATGTTGCTTAATATCTACAAATATACTTGTACTCTGTTACCGGGTTCAGTTCCCGGTGATATACTCTCTAATCCAGAATAGTCAGCAGCGCCATTACAACGATCCCCAGCAGGATTGCCGAGAACTGCCATATTGAATTTGACACCTTGACCTCCTGCTGAAGTTCTGGTATTAAATCCGGACCTGCAATGTAAATAAAACCTCCTGCGGTAATCGGTAGCAAAAATCGGGCAAAACTTTCAAATCGTTCACCGATCAGCAGCGTGATAACCGCGCCGATGACCGCCATCACGGAAGCCAATAAATTAAAGAACAACGCTTTCCTCACGGACAGACCGCCGTGGATGAGAATGCTAAAATCGCCTATCTCCTGTGGTATTTCGTGAAGCACGATTGCCAGCGTGGTAGTAATCCCTATCGGAATACTGACCATGAAACTCGCCGCGATGAGCATACCGTCGATCAGGTTATGCCCCGCGTCTCCAACCAGGTTCATGCTCACAACAGGTTTTATTCGTTTTTCCTCCGCCGCGCTGCCGACATGACGCCAGCGAATGAATTTCTCCAGAGCGAAGAACATCAGGAATCCGCTGATCACCAGAAGCGAAGTTGTAAGGTTCGCGCCGATCTTCTCGAAAGATTCAGGCAGCAGGTGGATGAAAACATCACCAAACAGGGCACCGACGGCAAAGGCAACGAGGAATATCAGCATCTTCTGCAGCCGCTGCCGGTTAAGGGATAACGTGACTATGCCAACCAGGGAAAGAAGGCTGACCAGGATCACACTCCCGAGGGTTAAAACGAGCACCATACTAGTGATTATGTTCCGGGATCAACGGGCAGGTTGCGGAATCCCCTTCACAAAGGATCTGTACGGTCGATTCAATTATGTGGTATCTGCGAGCGAGATAACTGTTGATCTTCGATATTAGACGGTTCTGCGCTTCGGCACTTTGTTGTTTATCATCGAGCAAGATATGAGCAGAAAACACCAGCATGTCCGCCGTGATCGTCCACAGGTGCGCGTGTTCTAGTTGCTTGATCTCGGGAAATTTCTTTTTCAAGTCCTGTATGATTATATCGACGTTCAAGCCGGTGGGCGCCATCTCAAGCAGTATTTTTGCCGACTCCTTCAGAATACCCCAGGCCCAGAAAACGATCACTAGAGAAATCCCGATGCTTACGAGTGGATCGATTATGTTCCACTTTGTGTAATATATGATTATTGCCGCAACTACGATACCCACTGAAGAGGCGGCATCGGCGATCATATGATAGAACACACCTTTGATGTTTATGTTCCGCTTATGGCTGCCATGTAGTATGAATATGCTGACGATATTCACGACCAGACCGACGAGCGCAATGAGCAACATATCCAAGGCCAGGATATCCTCAGGGTTGATGATCCTTTCGATCGCTTCATATATTATAAGACCACCGACCGCGAGCAAGAAGAGCCCGTTTATGAACGCGGCGAGTATCTCCGCACGGTACAGACCAAAGGTGCGATGGTGACACGGGGGCCGTGCCGCAATGATGATCGCCACGAGACTAATCGTGATCGCAAAGGCGTGTGTGAACATGTGACCGGCATCGCTGATCAAAGCTATGCTCCGTGACAGAATGCCGCCGACGATCTCGACCACCATGACCACAGCCGTGATCACCAGCGAGATGGTCAGCTTCTTCTTCTCCACGTCACGGAATTCGAATATCCGTTCAGAGAAAGAGTGTTTATGGTTGTGCTCGTGGGGTGCCACAGACTATTCTATTGAATTTCCGGAATCTTTCAAGACCGCAGTGCGGTCATACACGCATCTTGTAAAATCCCTCGCCGAATTTGTAACCGGCAAGGATGCCGTCATTTCTAACGCGATTGCGCACGCGCTTCTGCCAGTCCGGCAACTGACCCAGTTGACTTTTGTGCATCGAAATCGCCTTTATTTTTTTCTTGTAGGTCGTAGTAATATCGATGACATGATTGCTTTTCTCGGTGATTCCCAGCAGCAACTCCTTAGGACGGTGAGGTTTCAAACCGATCTCCAGTAAGAATGGATAGAAGTGCCAGTCTCGTGCGATCATGATGCCCTCGATAACGGCCTGGGCCGTTGCCCGGTGATCAGGATGAAAGTAACGGGACCACGGGTCATGGGTGACTATTGTGTAGGGTTTGAGTTTGCGGATGAGCGCGGCCAGTTCAAGTTTGAGTGTTTTGATGCTGGAAATCTCACCATCGGGATGACGTAGAAAGATGCTCCGATCAACACCGAGGTATCGTGCTGCTTTCCTCGCTTCCTTTTCTCTTTTCTCCGCGACAAGTAGCGGTGAAGCATTCCTGTTCCACGTGCCTTTTTCACCGCATGATACAATAACATTGTATACGCTGCCTTTTTTTGCCCAAAGCGCGATGCTACCGCCGCACGAAAGTTCCGGATCATCCGGGTGAGCCATGATGATCAGTCTATTTTTCGATGACTCTTCCATATAGCCTCTTGTATTTGCGGGCGATGTTGGACCAGTCATACGCCAGTGCCTTTTTCCTGCCATTACTCCCCATTCTTTGCCGCAGACCATGTTCCCGCGAAAGTGTCTCAATTGCTCTGGCGAGATTGCGCACGCCCATCTTGACCAAAATGCCGGCGTCACTGCCCACGGTCTCCTGCAAACCCGTATGGGAGAATCCTACTACCGGCCGCCCCGAGGCCATTGCCTCGAGCCCTACGAGACCGAATGATTCATAATGTGACGGAACAACGAGCATGGCAGTCTTGTTGTAGTATTCGGCAAGTCTGTCATGCTGTACCTGTCCCACAAATTCAACCGGCACACCATCAGCATAGGTTTCTATGCTCGTGAGATTGCCGGCACCTTTGGATGGTCCTCCGACCAGGGTCAGGCTAATTTCATTTCTCACCTGTCTCAAGGCGTCGATCAGAAAATGTATGCCCTTTATCGGATCGACCCTGCCCACAAACAGAATATTCTTGTGGCCGTTCCTGCTGGGTGTAAAACGCCGCGTATCAACGCCGTGCGGTATCGCGACCACCCTGACATCCGGGTAGAGCGCTCTGATCGCCAGGGATTCCTGTTCGGTGGGTGAGACAACTAGATCGCAAGCCCGCATAATCTCTTCTTCTATCTCAATTCTGGTCCGGTCCTGGCGGATTGTCTTAAGCACCTCCACCGTATGCATTGTGTGCAGCCAGGGAATTTTCAGGACGCGATGTATATGCAATCCGACGACACCCGACGACCAATAATGAGTATGCATAAGACCATATTGATGGATACCATGACGGTTGATTATCTCTTCGGCGAATCGATTTGTATCACGCTCTTCAACATGTATAACCTTCAGACGCGGCCCCATTTCTATCGTGCGCTCCCTGCCTCGAACGAAAATGTCGACGTCGGAAACTCGCGCGAGGCGCTCGTACAGACTGCGGATAACGATACTCATACCACCCGATTTACCCGAACCAACCGGTGCCATGGGTGAAGAGTGGTATGACACGACACAAATCCTCATCTCGTCACCCTCACCGTATAGCGCTCCTTTGCGCCAAAACGATATTTGTAATCTTCATCACCTCGCAGAAAATCATAATACTCGTAACCCTCGCTGATTGACGATTGAATATCGCGCGCGATAGTCATTATGCCGGGCGATATACGACGATATTCGGGATCGAATCCCATATTATAAAGAAAGACACGCCCCTTCAATACAAAAGCCAATATGGCACCAACCGGATTGCAGTCGAAAACCAACGCGCGGAATCGCAGCCAGCCGTTTCGGTCAAATCTCTCGGTTAATTCTTTGAAAAACGCCATAATACCAGGCGTCAGAAATTCTTCTTTGCTGTTATCCGATACAGTCATTAATCTGAACAAGATATCAATATCTGCGCTTTTGACATCGCGAATGACCGTACCGTTTATTCTCCTCATCTTACGGCGCAGCTCATGGCGCGATTTACTGTCGAGTTCACGGAGATAATCATCCCACGTTCGCGGTAATTCGAGCAGAGGGCAAAGATCTTTCTTCTCTACAGAAACTTCAGGCAGTTGATCCTTTAATCCAACGACCAATGCACTATTGACTTCAAGGGGGAACAGGTCGAGCCCCAGTTCGTTTTGTCGCACGAATTCGGCGAGAGTCTCCGTGATCCTATTCTCGTGGCCAGGCAGACAGAGTATATCATTCAGATCAGTAACCCTCTCATCACCAACCAATCTCACTACATCACGAGTAACCGTTGCGGCCAATATTCCGACAACAACACCGCCATCTCGAAACACAATGATCTCGGGATCGAACCCTAAAAGATTGCTCGCTAATACAGAGAACCACTCATAGCTGGTAAAAGGCAATGGATTCTTTGCCTTCTTGAACAGCTCTTTCCAAACCTTTTCTATCGTCGAGAGCCGTTCAACTTTCAATTCGCAGGCGCGACCCGACATATCTATCCCCTGACTTGATTTCCCATGATTTCCAACCCATCAAATTACGGTAATGCACTGTCTCATAGAGCTTAAAACCACAGCGTTCGATTCCTCTGTTCGAACTCAGATTGTCTTTGGTCGAAAAAATCATTGCTCGCCCATAGGATTCGTTCCTGAAATATTCTGTTGCCTTTGTTATCAGATGCGGATAGATCCCCTTGCCGCGAAAACCGGGACGTGTATAGGCGTCGTAGAGATATACTTCCTTCTGTTCCACGTCCAGCCAATCATCGATCTCACCCACCTGACATTCTTTTGTTGTCGCAAAGAGATAGGCAACAAGGATTCCTTGATGATGGGCGACAAAAATCTTGTCACCGCGTGCGCTACGTGCCGCAACGGCCGAAGCATTCAGTATGTCTACCTCGGAAGGTCTGTCACAGATGGATACCTTGACCGTAACTGAAGGCCTAACAATGGAAATCTCGCCCTTTAAGTCAATTGCATACATACACAGTATTTCCCTCTTGTTGACCAGAGCGAGACCCCCAAATCTTTTTATCTTCAATATAACGACCTCTCTTTGCCGATCGTTGTCTTCGGACCATGCCCAGGATAGACCATTGTCTCGTCGGGCAGAACCATCAATTTCTCGCGTATGCTGCTGAGGATTGTTTTCTCATCACCCCCCGGGAATGATGTGTTACCCGGACCATTGGGAAATAAAGTATCACCTGAAATGAGCACATCTTTTATGAGAAAACAACAGCTCCCCGGCGTATGACCTGGAGTGTGAGTCACCCCTAACTTATCACGACCGAATTCGATAACCTGGCCGTCCTGGATCTCGTCATCGAAGCCAGAAACCCAGTCCAGCTTATGGATCGCGGCCCGCGTGCCCAGGGCTTCTTTTACTTCCCGGAGCGCGGTTATGTGATCGAAGTGCCGGTGTGTTGCGAGGATGATCACAATCTCAAGTTCACGAACTGCATTCAATATTTTTTGCGCCTCATCACCCGGATCGACTATGATACCGGTCCCTTCCGATTTGAGAATGTAGCAGTTATTCTCTAGTCCACCGACAACAATTCTCTCTATTTCCATATGCTTTTCAAATATTCAGTGCGACCAGATGTGGATTTCTTCTCTCGATGAATAGAAAAACCATATTTCCCATGCCAAAATCGGTTTAAAAATGCCTCCATGTATCATTATAGCTCTCACTAAGCGCAAAGTCAACATAGATTTGGGTATTGCGGATATCCAGCTTGCTACAACAAATGTTACTAACCGGCGTCCGCAGAGACAATTGCGTAAACATTCCGTTCATATTCCACTCTTGAACCGCGGTACATCCGCAAGGACGGCGGACGGTGTAAGAATCCATGCTGCACGACCATCTTGAGCGCCGCGGTATTGATGCACGGTATGCCGACGGTCAGATCCTTGTTGATGTGCTTCGTGCATATTTTAGCGATCAAATCTCCGGCGGCACTCTCGTTTTCCGCAACCATCGGACCGATATGCAGCATCTCATTAGCCCGTTCGCGAATCACGGCATAGGCTGCAATACCCTCCCGGTGTACAGTATACGTGGTGTGCGGATGTCTTTTGATCAAATGCTCCAGAAACATGCTGCGGTCGATCCCGGTTTTTTCAAGGTCGAAGCGTAGTATTCCTTCAATATCTTCCGTACAACCTGCTTTTCGCTCCTCCATATGAGTCCGGTCTTTTGCTGCCGGGCGGACAAACCTCATCGAGAGATACTTGTCCTTGAAGCCAAGGATCCGGTAGGTCTGTACCGCTTTGAATACGCCATCGAGCTCAATCGTCTTAGCTCCTTTGCGGTCGAGATGATCAATAACATCTTCCATCAGCTTCACACCGATACCCCTGCCCCGCATTTCTTTTTGCACGATCAAGTTACCCAGGAAAGATTGGTTACCATAACTGACACTGGTAACAATTCCTGCCCGTCTACCATCCTGCCGTGCAACATAGCATCCCGCAGGATCGAGGAATAAAAATCGTTCAAAATCCTCCTCAAGATGACCCCATCCTTCTATGTCGGTCAGTGATTTGGCGAATGCTATGTCGGACTGGCCCATCTGCTTTACCGTGATCATGATGTCTTCCCCCTTGATAACAAAATGAACGCGGTCAGCGCGTAAATCGACGCGCAATCAATCACACGTGCAACCTCGACGAACTCGTCTGGATGATGGGCCATCGCAAGCAACCCCGGACCATACGCATAAGCTGGAATACCATTCTGAAGATAGTAGCGTATCTCCAGCAATCCAGGGCACATATTGAATGCCGGCTTTTGACCGGCGACTTCGATGACACTGAGCGCCAGTGCATTCACCAGATCATTGTCTCGAGAAATTCCGGCAGATTTGCCTTCCTGCAGAATCTCCAGGTCAATATTCATACCGGCTTTCCGGAACCTATTGAAGATGGCAAGTAAATTCCTCTTTTCCTCAACAAAATTCTCCTCGGGGTTGATCCTCCTCTCGAGCGAGAAAGTGCATGAACCGGGAACAACATTGAAATTAGTGCCACAATGGCAGATCCCTCCCAGCATCAGTATTGAATTCTCAGATTCCCCCGGTAAAATGCTATAACTCGTTTTTCTCTTTTCGACGGTGTTTTTGTGTTCGAGCAAAGCATTTGACAAACTGACCATCTGTTCGAATGCGTTGACTCCATCTTTTTGCAGAACCACATGCACGGGCTTGCCCTCGATCTTAACCAACACACTGAGCGCACCGCGACAAGCATTCCAGATCGTGCCGCTCGTCGGTTCAGGCATGAGCATGCCGACACAATGTTTTTTGTTTATATAACCCTTCTCAAAAAGATACCCTGCGCCCGCCTTGCCGCCGGTCTCTTCATCCGGAACGATTACCAGACAGATCTGACCGTCCAGTCCAGCACCGAGAAGCTGCAGCGCGCGTACCGCATAGACCATCGCGGCAAGTCCGGCTTTCATATCTGCGGCGCCCCGACCGTGAAGTCTACCGGCCTGGACATAGGGCTTGAATTGTCTTGCATCGGTTCCCGGAACAACGTCGTAGTGAGCGTGAAAATACAATTTCCTCTTACCCTTTCCGTACGACGAAAGAAGACTATAACGCGGGTAGGCGCGGTCATCGAGGCCAGGTACCTTGACGATCTGCGAACTCATGCCGAATCGTTTCAGACGATTCGATATTAGATCAATACAGTCCGAGTAGCGTGCGCCCGGTGGATTCTCGGTGGGGATCCTGATCAACTCCTTGGTGAACCCGAGTATCTCACTGCTCAGTGCACGCATTTGTCTCTTAAACAACAAATGCCGCGCGTCTTTTGCACTGCTCACCAGCAGATCTGTTTGATTATGCCGGGATTTTTTAGAGATTGCCTTTGAAGAGATACGTTTCACCCTTATGATTATAGGATGAAACCAACTCCTTGTCAATCATCGAAGATATTAATCTGTTCACTTCGATCAAGGGCATGCTGAAGAATCGCGCGATCTTTTTTGCAGTCGTCCTGGTCATCGCGTAGATGTATTTCTCGATCAGCTTCCGTGTAGCCTCGTCGCCGCTCAACGCGCGAGCACGTGCCTTTGTCTCTTCAGGCAACCATTGCTCGGTAGCCGACCACAGCGCAGAACGCCACCGGTATCTGTTGTATGCGATCTTCCCCGCGCAACATATCAACTGCTTGCGCTGCAATTCAACAAGCACCCGGGTAGACTTCTTCTTCGCAGCTGGGGAAACGATGCCAAGTTTCTCTCTGATCTCATGGGTCATTAACGGACCATGCTTTATGAGCAGATCCATTAATGATCCGGCCATGCTGCTCAGCATTCCCTGTTCGCACATGTTTCTGTAATCGGGGACCGGATATGCCCGAATAAAGCTCGGTAACAATTTCATTGATATCAATATGTTATGCCCACCCAGTACGCGGCCGTAGAAGGCCCATTTCCTGTCGATCAATACATGAACGAAATCCCATAACCTTTGATCCACCTCAAACTGGTTCTGCAGATCATCGGTATATATTGCCCTCTGCAGACTGGGTAATTGACCATTGGAGAGAGCAGATACCAAACCCAACCGATCAACGAACTCCCTGGCTTCGTCGACTCGAAATATCTTGATATTCTTATCGAGCAACCATCTCTTTCTCTCAATTGTCTTCAAAGAAATCCTTCTCATGATATATTATAACTCAAAAAATATGTTTAGAAATAACTAAGTGAATTGAAATACTGAGTACCCCCTGCAACTCGTTGACTCCTAACGCTCATAGTAATCTTTCCAATCACGTCTGTCTGCCAGTCCTATTCTATAAGCCCCCATGGCGCATGCGCCATGGGGGCTTTGCTCTCCCAGGTGTCGGTCTGTGGATCGCAGGCTTCAACTATACTCAAAGATGAGTATGGCGCAGTTGAATCTTGATCTCATTCATCCAATCAGAACATGAGTCCCACACCAAAGCGGGCACGGAACCCAGGGAGATAATTACGCGCGTCAAACCAGTAGTCGTTTTGACAGTCGATGTATGCTTGTTTCGCTTCACGAGGGTTTATCAGACCATCATGATCGTAGTCGGATTGCGGTGAATAACGAGTACTCGCGATCGATGTGTAGCCGAACTGATCAAGCGATGGTTCTGGATCACCGTGATTTGTCGGATCTCCGGTTGTTTCGTGGACCTCGACTATCTGCTCACTGTTGAAGAGATTGAGCAACATACCTCTAACCACGAAATTCATGGGTCCAACCTTTAGCCGACGGCTGAAATTCCAGTCAACATTGATGTAGCCTGGTACGCGCGCCGAGTTTTCATCACCTAGACGAGTCCCCCGCAGGTCGCGTGGCGTGTATGGTGTGCCGGAATGATACGAGAAAACGAATGAGTTGTTGAAATCCTGCAGCGGTATCAAGAAGAAATCACCGGGCAATTCAAAATCGATGTTGGCATTTAGGATATTGCGTTCGTCAAAATCGAGCCAGTAGTCGATCACTGGTACGGGAATATTGTAGAAGTAGTGGTCTTGGTACCACTCGAAATTACTCGCGGCCGTGCCCTTGGCGAACTGCAGCGTGTAACTCACGCCAAGTGCCCACATGTTGGTCATGCGTTTTTGCAGATTGATCTCGAAACCCTTTACATTGCCGTAGTCCACGTTCTGGTATTGATAGTAGGAGTAAGGAATTGCCACCACTTCGCGAACCTGATTCAGATCGTAAATATCCTTGAAGTATGCAGTGAACCCGAACAGTATGTCTTCGGTGAATTGATTCTCGATACCGAGTTCGTACAGAATAGTCCTTTCGGGTTCGATAAGCACGTTGCCAAGAATCGCGTTGCCCCGGCTTATCAAGACCCTGACCACCTGCGTGTCGGTTGACGTGTACATATTAGCTAACGCCGGCAACTGGAAGTACTGCCCGTAATTGAAACGCAGTTTCATCCGGTCGGTTACCGGTAATGAAAATCCGAGCCGCGGTGAGATCTGAAACAATGGTTCCGAAGTAACAAGCTCATCATTCAGATAGTCTTCAGGATTCTGGAAGGTTGATGTTTTGGCATCGAAATAATCGAAGCGCAATCCGATGCGCGCCACCATTCCTTCGAAATCCATTTTGTCCTGGATGTATGCTGCAACCTTCCAGGGACTGCGGTCATAGTAATCCCAGAACGGATTTGCGACCCAGGGTAAAGTATTCTGGAAGAACTGCATCTCATAGCGCGTTACGTCAAAACCAGTCTTGAACTCATGGACCTTCCCCACGGCGTGACTGACATCCAATCGAGCCTGGATATCATCGTTGTTCCACAAGCTCCAGCTCCTAAAGTCACCAAAGGTATAGAATAACCCCTCAACTCCATAGGGATTGTGTCTGAGCGCCTCGACATCGCGATTGGTGTATTCAACGTGATACGGCATCAGACTATCGATCAAGACATCCCGAACGAATATCGTGTCGCCGTTTATAACCTTGTAGCCGTCGCTTGAAACCTCGGATAACAGTGGAAACAACTGCTCAGCGTGGCAGCGATAATCTTCATACCACTGCCGGTTGTTTTCTTCTTCCCAAACGTAATCACGGTTTCCATAGAAACGGTTATAATGCGTCATGCCGACCTTCAGCGACGTGAGTGTCTTAGGAGTAAGCATGTAATTGAACGTCGACGAAAGCATCCATGTCTTGATCCGGTTTATCGGTTTCTGGTCGAAATACTTCAGATCGTACTGACCCGTACCAGTTGCGGTCGACCAGATCACCCACTGACGCCGTTCCATGAATCCGGTGAATGTCAACTTACCTTTTGCGCTGGGCAGGTGGTATGAGAGCCTTGCCTGACCGCGGTAATCGATCCTCGGAGAGGATATTTTGAACAACCCTTCCAGATGCTGAGCGTCGGTCATCATCAACTCACCCGACATGAAATAGCGCACTCTCGGAGCAACAGGGACCGGTCCACCCAGCGAGAACTCATATTGGCTGAACCCGTAATTGATCTGATCCTGCCATCCCGAGAACATCTCATCCGAAAGATAGCTTACGCTCCCTGCTATCTTCGAACCACCTTCACGTGTAACGATGTTCACGACACCGGAAAGTGCATCACCGTATTCAGCATCGAAGCCGCCACTCACCACGGATACTTCTTCCACGGCCGAGGGATTGATGACCGAAGATTGTAAATTGTTATTCGGCACCTTGGTCACGATACCATCAACGAAATATGATATCTCACCATCCCGGCCACCACGTACATGTGTCCCTCTCTTGCTTGTCACAACTCCAGCCTGCAGGGCGATTACCTGGTTTATCGTTGTTATGGGTAACCGTTCCATTTCCGTTGAAGTAACTGCGCGTCTTGTATGCACCGCGTCACGCACGATCGCTTCGCGCTCCGCAACGGCAGTTACACCTTTTACCTCTATGACCGTCGGAGGCAGGCGGAAATTGAGTACTGTTGTCAATTCGGCATTGACCACGACGTTGGCAAAAGAAAGGGGATCAAAGCTGATATAGGACGAGGTGACTCGATACGTACCAGCAGGAACATAGAGAACAACGAAATCTCCGTTCTCGTCTGTAGCGGCACCCAGATCAGTGCCTTCGACCATTACATCGGACCCGATCAGGGGTGCTCCAGTTTCGGCATCAACGACCCGGCCGGTTATTCTGCCGTATTCAGCACCAAATAGCAGAATACCAACCAGCATCATGCCAATCATTTTCTTCATGTTTCACCTCCGCGCATAATAGTATTGGGCTAACTCACAAAATACTCACACAATCTCTCAAATTTGATACACATGGTCTGTTGTCGTGGGATCAGCGTGAACAATCGTCTGCCTGCAGCTCTTACAACCGCTCAGGCATTAGTGAACGAACGTTTGAGTTATTATTATCGGGGCTGGTTAGAAAATCAGCGCAGACTGCTTTGATAGATCTCGGTTGCCTCGCGTGAAGGTACCGATACCCCAAGGTCGTCCAGTGTCTTCACCAGCTTCTTGTATTGCCTCTGTATCCCGTCTCTGTCGCCAATCGCCTGGAGGCACCGCATGATCGCGACGTGAATCGACTCATCCAAGTTATCCAACTCCAGAGCCCGTCCCAGGAATTTTTGACTCTCAGCATATGCCTTGTCCTCGTAGCATATCTGTCCGAGATTTCTCAAAATATCCAGCGCCATTTTTCTGTAGTATGCTCTGATCTCTTCGCACCATTGTGTGGCAATATCTTCAACAAAATCACCACGATAGAGATCCAGTGCCTTGTTGTACAATTGCCTGGCCTTCTGGCGGTTCTGATTCAGGGCGGCGGCGGCTTGACTGACCAATCGCTCAAATTCCTGCACATCGGTGCTAATATATATCTTGGGGTTCAAAAAATACTGCTGATTCTCGAAAAGCACCAGCTTTTGCTTATCGATCTCAGTCCGTAGCATTTCTTTCAGAGTATTCCGCATGGCGGAGACTTCCACATGCAGGCTGTGGGCAGCGCCACGCAAGTTTTTGTGCGGCCAGAAAGTATCGATCATCTGGTCTTTCGTGTATTTCTTCCGGTGCCCAGCAACAAAGAGCACGAAAAGCTCTCTGGTGATTTTTGTCCGCCAGGAAGGCATAACTTCACGACCGTTAGTGTCCCTTATGTCCAACTTGCCGAAGAGACGGCACTCAAGATCGTACAACCCGTTCTTAATATGCAGCCAGTTAACCAAATCTTTCGCCTGCTCGCTATCGGTTTGTTCCAGCATGCGCACGACGAAATCGGTCATGCAGTCATTCTCCAGGGCCAGTTTGAAAAGATCAATGCTGTGGCGTGCCTCAATCAACAAATAGGCATTGTAGCCCTTGCTGCGTGCAATCTCGAGGCATTTCTTAAAGGAAGACAAGGCCTGCTCGTGAGCGCCTTGCTTGTAGTAGCACTTGCTCAGTTCAAAATACGCCGTCATGAACAGGTAATTCTCCTCAACTGTGCGTGCTCTCTTCAAGGCATCTTTCAAAAACATCACCGCTTCGCTGTAATTCCCTTCTGCGGATTCCAGCGACCCACGCACCGTCAGATAGCCGACGAGCAAATTAGGAGCTTCATTAATGATATCAATGACTTCATCCATTTTCGAAAAAGCAGTGCGCGCCTGGCTGACTTCACCCAACCTCAAATGCGAATCGACGATATCCCCGATGATATAAGGATCAAGGATTCTCGAGAAGGTCCGGTACTTATCCACCGCTTCGTTCAGCAATTCGATCGCCTTCCTGAAATTGGCATCTGCCCAGTGCAACTTCCCTCTCATATATACAAGGTATTTCGTTATCCATGGGTCATTGTATTTTTGCAGCAAATCCTCGGCGCGGACCAGGTAATCCCACGCCGCCGGGTAATCACCCAGGTCACACTTTATGGCAACAACCGTGCTGTATTTGTATATCAAATTCAAACCGGAGAGCAAATCGCCGAACCTCGAGAGTACTTCCATGAACAGTTTGTCGGCTTCTTTGAAATTCGACATTGTGTATTGGAGCAAGGCAATTCGTGTCAGCAGCGATTCTTCGAGTTCCCGGTCTTCAAACTTACGGAGAATTCTCAAGGCCTTGTCAAAACATTCGTGCGCTTTCTCGAACTGGCACGCGTCCCGGTACATGCTGCCCAATTCCATCAGGACATTTGCCTTCAGCGGAGAGTCTTTGTGATCCACCAAAGCGTAAGCTTTGTTTGCGTAGTATATCCCTCTGCGGCGCCTACCCTGACTGTAGTAAATGAGCGCCTTCAATATCAGACCTTCGGCTGTACCACGATTGTCCTTTTTCTGTCTGAAAGTTTTCATGGCCGATTCGGTCAACCTAAGGGCCTGCGTCTTCTTATCCAGATTATCAAGCGCATCTGCTTTACGCAACAGCAGATATGGATACTTGTCGAGAATGGCCGCAGGGAAGATATCCACGAGCTGAATAAAACTCGAATAGTCGGCTCGCCTCATCCAGTGTTGATAATTTTTCTCAAGAATCTGCGCCGCCTTTGCATAGCGCTCGGCACCCACCAGATGCTTCACCGCTGCACCGTAGTCCTTTTGGGCAAAAAGATGCATGCCCGCCTTGTAGTGTAGTTGTTTTACTACTTTGCTGGTGAAATATTGGCTGAGCATTTTGCGCAGAAATTCATGGAAAATGGGATGGTATTGATAGTTATCTCCCACTTTTGAGATGAACATATTTTCTGCATCGAGAAATCCTACGATCTTCTTCGAACTCCGTATGTTCAACAGATGATCACAGACTCTGGGATTAAGATAGTCAAGCACTGCTGTCTTGAGCAGAAATTCCTTGATAGCCCTGGGAGTCTGCTCGAAGACTTCACGCGCAAAATAGTTGAAAATATTCTCGTCCGATGCAGCGTAGCTATTGAGGGTGTCCTGGGCTGTATCCTCCCCGGCCGCGCGTATCCTCTGCAATATGAGTTGAAGAACAGTCACCCAGCCCTCCGAGAATTCAGCAATTCGTTTTACGTCGTCAGGCGCGATTCTTAACCCGTGGACCGCATTAAGTAGTGATTGTATTTCGTCAAAACTGAACCGCAAGTTCTCTTTCTCAATCTTAAACAATTCTTGTTTAGCCATAAGATACGCAAGGTTGATATTTGGCACTGCACGCGACGAGATGATGAAATGTAGATTCTTCGGCATGTGACGTAGAAAATAATCAATCGCGCTGCATATCTTGCGGTTATTCTGAAAATAGTGAAAATCATCGAGTATAATATAAAATTCTTTCTTTATGCTTTTAACGAACTGGTTGATGAATGTCCCGACCAAGATATCAACGTTACCCGTCTGCGGGATCAGTTCTTCAATGACCTTCCCGAAATGCATATCATGTTTCTTCACTCCGGCAACTAGATAGCTAAAAAATGTCGCCATGTTGCTGTCTGAATCGTCAAGGTCATAATAAACAAACGGTATCGACAGCTCCTCGCAAAACTGAGCAAGCAATGTCGTCTTCCCGTAACCAGCATCGGCACATAGAAGAATGAGTTTCTTTTCAAGATTGTCACGGAGCAGGTTCAAAAGGCGTTCTCGGCGCAGGATTGTGCCCTTCACCCGGGGTGGTTCCAGTTTTGTCTGGATGATCAGACTAGTTCTTTTCATGATTCGCCGTATTTAAGATAATAATACTCACCTGGAGCCAGAATGAAAGCCTCACGTTATTTCAAACTCTCCTGATATATCTTGGTTGCTTCTTGGGATGGTAGTGTTATATCCAGGTCCCTCAAAGTCTTCGTTAATATCTGGTATTGCCGCTGGACGCCTTCACTGTCTTTCAGGGCGGCAAGGCAGCGCATTACGCCGATATGTAGTGTTTCGTCATAGCGGTCAATACCCTGGGCGCGTCGGTATAGCAGCAATGCCTTTTCATGGTCCTGTTCATCGTAGCTCAAACGTGCTAATTTCTTCAGAACATTCAAGATCATCTCTCGGTAGTAGGATCTCATGCTTGAGCACCATTCCTCGGCAAGACCTTCACAGAAATCTCCACGGTAAATTTCGACGGCATGAGCGTATGACTGCATGCTTTTTTGTCGGTCAATTGCTTCCATCGCCATCGCCTCATGCACCAATTTCTCGAAAAGAGTAACATCTCGCTTGATGACAAAACGAGGAGCTAGCGTATAATGACTGTCTCGGTACATTATCGAACTGATCGACCTGGGTCTTGCTCCGAGCAACCTATCCAGCAATTTCCTGAGGGAAGATATCTCTACTTGCAGGCTTCGCACCGCCTGGTCGACTTTCTTTCGCGGCCAGCATATATCAGCGAGCATCTCTTTCGTGCATCCTTTGGGATGATTTATGCTCAGTACAACAAAAATGGTTTTCGTACGATTCGTTCTCCAGCGAGGTGTGATCACGCTCCCACCAGCATCCCTCATCTCAAAAGGTCCGAAGTAGCGGCATTCGAAATCATAACTCCCTCTTTTTACATCGAAACGGCTCACGATATCTCGAGCTTTGTCAGTATCAATGAGTTGTATTAGATTCAGAAGAAAATCGGTCATAAATTCCTTTTCAAATGCCAGCTCGAAGAGCCTCATATCTGCACGCCCCTGCAATACCAGGTAGGTCTCGAATCCGTACTGCTGGGCGATAACGAGACATTTCTCGAAATATTCAAGAGCCTGCGATAGATTCTTGCGTGCCAGGGACTGCTCGCTCAGCGCGTAGTAGATCGCCATCACCTGAACTGGGTCATAGACTTTCTTACTCATTCGCAGTGCGCTCTCGAGCGACGCCTGAGCCTTGACGAATTCTCCCTGCGCGATCTCGACCCTCCCCTTCGCGATATTAAAAGCAATAACGTGCTGCGGAATTTCCTGGCTTTGTGCAAGAACCGATTCAGCAAAATCCAGCTGCTTGCGCGCGCTCCGGATATCATTCATCTTCAGATGAGCGTCGACCAAATCCAGTGCCGCGTAAAGGTCACTGATCTTAACATCGCTCTCCCGGTTATAGTCGATGACTTCCCTGAAATGGTCAACTGCCTTCTCATAATCGCCTTGCAGAACGCTAACCCTTCCCTTCAATAGCATTAAATAACTATTCAAGTACCGTTCAGTATAATGCTGAGCGATACTTGCGGAGCGTTCGATGTAATGCAGCGCTCGTGCGACATTACCGTTGTCAATGGCGATGGACGCAATATTACGATGAGTGAAAGCCAATTCAAGAGGATATATCTGATCATGAAATCTTGTCACGATTTTCATGAATATCCTCTCTGCCTCCTTAAACTCAGACATGTTGTAAAACAACATACCCAAACCCTGAAGGGCAAGCACTTCAAGTGAATCATCCTTCAAAATACGCGCCATCTCGAGCGCCTGCCTGAACACGTTTTGGGCTTTAGGAAACATACCCAATACCCGGTACGCAGTGCCAAGTTGCATAAGGATCATGGCCTTCTCGCGGGATCGTCTTTTGCCTGCCAGACTGTAAGCTTTCTTGGCGTAGTACAGAGACTTTGCCGTATGCATCAGACAATGACTAGCAAGGGCTTTCATGCTGTAGGCCTTTGCTATCCCTCTACGGTCGTTGCTTCTCCTCAAACGTTTCATCGCTTTGTCAACATCCTTCAAACCCTTTTCAACCTTCATCAATTCAAAATACATGCCGGCTTTCTTAAGCCGTAGATATGGATACTTCTCGATACAAGATTCTGGAAGTTTTTCAGTGAGCTGCACGAAGTTTGTGCTTTCGCCTAATGAAGACCAGCAATCATGGTGTTTTTGGAGGATCTTAGCAGCCCGTGCGTACTGCCGTGAACTCACAAGATGATGCACCGCCGATGAATAATCCTGCTGTCTCAGAAAATAGTCACTTGCCGCGATATGGAGTTTCTTGACCTCGGATCCTTTCCGACTATCACCCAACCGCTTGAGCAGAAATTCTTGAAACAAAGGATGATAGAGTACATTATCACCGGTACGAAGCACGAATATGTGTTCGGTCTCCAACCGACTGATTATCTGCTCAGATCCCTGGATGCCGAGGATGCTGTCGCAAATATCATGATTCAAGTATTCCAGAATTGACGTCCGAATCAGAAAATCACGGACCGTCTTGGTTTGATTCTGAAAAACCTCCTGAGCAAAGTAATCAAACACATCCTCTCCCGAGGCGACGAATGTATTGAGTGTTTCCTTCACTTGAACTTCCGGTGTAGCACTTATCTTCTGCAGAATGAGCTGGATGACCGTGACCCATCCTTCCGAGAGTTCGGCGATCCGCATTATATCGTCATCGTTCATTTCAAGTTCATACAAATCATGCAACAGCGTCCGGGTCTCTTTGATATCGAACTGTAAGTGCTCTTTGTCGAGATGCAGTAGTTCTTGCTTTGCAAGATAATACGAGAGATATATCGGCGGTGTTGTCCTCGAGGAGATCACGAAATGTAGATTCGCCGGCAGGTGTCGCAGGATATAATTGATGATGTTGGCAATCTTGCGGTCCTTACGCAAACGGTGATAATCATCGAAAACGAAGAAAAACTCGTCTCGTACGTTCTCCACGAATTCGTTGATAAAAGTGCCGGCAACCGTGTCATTACCCCGCTTCTCAGAAAGAACGGCCTTTACTCTTTGTCCGAAACGGGGTGCATGTCTCCTGACTCCAGCAATCAGGGTGTTGAAAAATGTTGAGACATCACTGTCCTGGCTATCCAGATCGTAGAATACGCAGCGATCGTGTATTTCCTGGCAGAACTGTGCCAGGAGCGTGGTTTTTCCATAGCCTGCATCCGCGCAAATGAGGATCAATTTCTTATCGAGGTTTTGCCTGAGGATGTTGAGCAGCCGATCCCTGTGCAGTATCTTACCCTTTACTTGGGGAGTATCGAGCTTTGTTCTTACAATCAGCTCAGTATCTCTCATAGCATAATTATATCATAACTCTCAAATTATGTCAAACACTAAGAGATTCAAATCCGGCGAGAATAGTGGTGAGCACATCAAAACCCTGTGGCGGCGCATGCCGGCGTATTATGGCTATGCTACTTACCTGATGAAAAATGCCTTGAAAGGGACACCGGTTACACCCGTACCCAACTCGGCTATCCGTTCGAGCTCATCGGGGAGGATGCGGACAATGGAAACATTGGGTACCGGCCGGTCGATCGAGTAAACGTGTACGCACGCTGGTTGGATCATTGAAATCCGGTCGAAATATTCATTCAAATCCTCTTTCCCAACATTACCGGGTTTCCCATTCACAAGCACCGTCTGGATCACAACGCCAATCAGCGAATGTAGATTCGCAATGATATCGTCAAAACTCACGTCCGGACATGGCCGGTTGATATTTTTAAAGACAAATTCGGTTCCTGCATCAAGTTTGAATACGGGCACATCGATATGAATGATACTCCTTTTGACTTCAGGAGGATTCAGCGCGGATGAGTTGGAAAGCAGCGCGATCTTCAATCCGGGTCGATATTTGTCACGCGTACGTGCTACCTCTTCCACCAATGATGCGAATTCCGGATAAAGCGTCGGTTCACCATTTCCCGAGAATGTAAGGTAATCGAACTCCAGATGTGACATGAGTGCACTCTCCACTGCGCTGATGACATCGTCGAACCGCGGCATATCCCTGACAAACGGTTCCACATCAAACGCATGTACCTTTGTCCAACCGTAATGGCAGTAGACGCAATTGAAACTGCATAACTTGTATCCCGTCGGCATTAAATTTATGCCGAGGCTTTTTCCCAGACGCCGTGAAGTGATCGGTCCGTACAGTATGCCATTCTGTAAAGGTAGCAGATTCATACATCATCCCGGACAACGATATTCGGGTTCATTCGAGTGTCTGCCATTGAACAGGTACTGTCATGAAAGGATCACTCAAACTTGAAGCTGCTGTCCCTGAATATCTTCATGCAGGCATCTACAACCTGACCGTCATAAAGTACATCGCGGTATTTGTCAATTTCACCAAGAGTCTCATCAAGGCTCAGGGCAGGGCGGTAGGGACGGTGGGAAGCCATCGCCTCAACGACATCGGCAACTGCCAGGATCCTTGCCTGTAGTATTATGTCGCTCCCGTTGATGCCGTCGGGATAACCGGAGCCATCGATACGTTCATGATGCTGCACGACGATACGATCGACCGGTTGTGCAAAATCGATCTCCTTCACGATATCATAGCCAATACTGGGGTGGGTTTTCACAAGGTCCATCTCGGTTTCGTTGAGCTTGGCAGGACGGTTTAGTATCTCTGCCGGCACATAGATCTTCCCAATATCGTGGATCAACGCCGCCATGAAGATACCATCGACCTCCTCCTCGTCGAGTCCCATCTCGCGAGCGATCGCACACGCAAGCCGCGCCACACGCTGTTGATGACCTGCCGTGTAAGGATCACGAAGTTCGAGAATCTTCGCCATCGTGAAAATTATGCTCGTCGAAGTTTTCTTCAAACGCTGAAAATTCAAATTTATCTCTTCATCCACTCTTTTCCGTTCGATTGCCGCTGCCACCTGTTCCGATACGAACTCGAGGATCTCCATATCCTTCCTTGTGTAAGCCGAGGGATCATTATAGTTATGCAAAACAAGTGCACCAACAACGGTATCCTTGGCCCTCAGGGGAACTCCCAGCCAAACCTTAACCGGCGTTTCGACAGCATCGATCTGACCGGCGCGTCTCATTTGTCCTATATCGCTCTCGGTGACCAGAAGCGGCCGGTTGTTGTCAATCACATAAGTAGTAAGTGTTCTGCCTGAGGGCAATGATTTGAAATCCTCTCTCTCGTCGACAAAATACGCAAGAGAGATTTCCCTGCTTCCCTTGTTGCGCAAGGCAATATAAAAATTACGGGCGTCGATGATTGTACTCAGACTGCGCTGGATCAAATCGAAAAGCTCACGAAGGTCCCTGGCACTGTTTACTTCACGCGAAACTTTGTAGAGCACTGACTTGACCTGTTCATCTCTTTTCTGCGCCGTTATGTCATGAATGACCGTCACCACTTGATCGACACTGTCGCCATCGAATATCGGTATCTTACGCACTTCGGAAATGAACTCCCGATTACCGACTTTCACTGTTTCCTCGGTAACCAACAACTCACCTTTCTCAAAGACCTCAGCATATTCTCTGTTCACCGTCTCGGGAAGGAAATTGAAAACATCACCGATCGTTCTGCCCACCGGTTCAAAATCGATTCCTAACTCTCTGGTTCGCGACCTCAAAGCTTCATTGACCATGACAAGACGAAGATCTTTGTCCACGACGTGGATTCCATCTCCAATTGAATTCAAGGTCGCACGATACTGAGATTCAGAAGTGTTGAAAGCCTGTTCGGCCGACAACCGCTTTGATATATCAAGCAAGGCCACGAAGTATCCTATCGATTCACCCCGTTCATCCTTTCTTATCAATGTAGACACGTTAACGGGGATTTCTTGCCCTTCCTTATTCTTTATCACACATTGATGATCATTCACGCGGCTTTTTTCCAGAGTGAGTTTTTGTATCTGCTGGATCTTCTCCCGCTCGGTAAAGAGACCTATCAAGGTGCCGCCGATCAACTCTTCCTTTCGGTAATGCAGCATACCTTCGAGTGAGCTGCTGACATCCAGTATCACACCAAGTGGATTCAGGTAGGCAACCGGAATGGGCAGGAACTGCCATATGTCATTTATGTACTGCTCCATGGTGAACAGGTCGTGCTCCGTGGCAGTGAATGCCCGCATTTTCTTTCGGCTACTATTTCTTCCAGTTGATCCGGTATTCATGAAGAGCATCACCTCTATGCACACATTTTGTTTCATAACTCCCGAGCTGTTCATCTACAAAGCCGAACTGCAGTAATCTGCGGAAATACCCTTCGAAATAGGAACAAAGAATAGGATGAACGCGAAAATTATCCAGCTGAAAGGTCATATATCCCATATGTTCATTGATTTCACCAACTTTCATATCGCCAATACTGTAGTGCATGCGCCAGTAGCCCGGGATACTGTCAAGCGCAACATCACGCAGGTCAGTGAATTTCATGAAAACCTTGACCATGAAAGAAAATTTCGGCGCCGTATCACCCATTTTTTTCATGTCGGATTCGTCCAGTCTGAAAACATCCCTCACGGCGCAAAGCGAAAGTACGCGCAAACTTATCGGGTACCAACCCATGTCCTTTATGTGACGGTACTCCAATGGATAACCCAGAATTCGGAATCTTTCCTCTACTCTGTGCAGACCTTCTCTGCCCTCCTGGCTCCGGATGCAAGCCGCGTCCGTGTTCAGGGCCGAACCCCGGACCTGCCCTTCGAGTTTGACGATTTCTTGAAACTCTTTTTTGGTTAGCATGTAGATTCTACATTCAATATCTCTATGATGATTGCATTCGGTACCCGCAAGGCAGTATTACAGGACGGGACGGCAATTTGCATGACACCTCTCCTCCGATATCCACCGGGTTTCAGCGAATCTTTTATTGTGCAATTATAACTATAGCATGTGTGATGTCAAGAAAGAGGTGGCAAATCTGACGGTTCTTGACGCGAAGTCGAAATGCTATATAATAGTCCGTGGCGAAAAAGAGAGTTATTATCGTTGAATCACCCACTAAATCCAAGACGATCAAAGGATTTCTTGGTTCCCAATATGCATTGGTATCATCCAAGGGGCATATAAAGGACTTGCCTAAGTCAAAGTTAGGCGTCGATGTAGAGAACAACTTCTCACCCCAGTACATCAAGATACGCGGTAAGGCCAAGATCATAAACGAGATCAAGAAGGTATGCAAGAATTCTGCGGAGATCTTCCTGGCCCCTGACCCAGACCGTGAAGGCGAAGCGATTGCACAACACCTCTATGAAATTCTGAATTCAAACGGTGCAAATGTCAAACGCGCGCTCTTCTATGAAATAACACCAGAGCATGTCCGGCAAGCACTCGCGAACCCGACAACGATCAATCAAAACCTTGTCGATGCACATAAAGCACGGCGCATACTGGATCGTATCGTTGGCTACTACACGAGTCCGATACTGTGGAAAATCATCAAGCGAGGATTATCGGCCGGGCGCGTGCAGAGTGTAGCGCTCCGATTAATATGCGAACGTGAAGAGGAGATCGAAAGTTTCATTCCAACCCCATACTGGACAGCCGATGCTCAGTTCGAAACACAGGATAAGGAGATTTTCAAAGCTGCCCTCTGGCGGATCGACGGTAAGCCCCGTAAGATAGAGAGCCAGGAAGAATTGAAGCGGCTGCAGGGTATATTCCAAAAAGGCACTGCATTCAACGTGACATCATTTAGAACAACCAATCCGACGAGAACGCCTCCAGCTCCTTTCATAACCTCGACTCTCGAGCAGGAAGCATCAAAGCGATTCAGCATGTCCGCGCGTAAGACGATGCACATCGCTCAAAGTCTCTACGAAGGCATCAGCTTACCCGAAGGCCGCATCGGTTTGATCACCTATATGAGAACTGACTCGACGCGCGTCAATGCCGACGCTCTCAATAACCTGCGTGAATACATCGTCGGCAAATACGGAGAAGACTATCTGCACAAAGAAATACGAAAGTTCAAAGACCGCAAAGGAGCCCAGGCGGGACATGAAGCGATAAGACCAACGAAAATACACCTTGATCCAGATGCGACAAAACAACACCTGACCCCGGACCAGTACAAAATATACAAACTGATATATATCCGCTACATGGCATCTCAAATGGCCACTGCGCGCTATCACCAGAAAGAAGTGGTCCTCAGCAATGCCGGCGTCGACTTCCGTGCCGATGAACTGAGGAACATATTCCCTGGTTATCAGATACTGACCGGGGATGTTTCGGAACGAGGTGTGTTGCCAAAGGTCGCGGTCGGCGACAGGGTGACCTTGACCGAGATCGAATTCGAGGAAAAGAAGACCGAGCCCGCACCACGCTACACCGAGGCTTCCTTGATAAAGCGGCTCGAGGAGAATGGCATTGGCAGACCTTCAACCTACGCGCACATAATACAAACACTTTTCGAGCGCAGATATGTGCTAAAGCATGAAGGCCGGATCACCCCAACAGAACTTGGCCGGCAGGTATTCAAGATAATCATACCACGCTTCCCGAACATCTTCGCTGTTTCTTTCACCGCTAAGATGGAGAAGGAATTCGACCAGGTCGAAAACGGCATGAAAGCCTGGCAGAACGTGGTCCGTGAATTCTACGACCCATTCGTCGTAAAGTTGAACGATGCCCAGAAGGAAGCCGACAAGCTCAAAGAGGAAATCGTTGAGAAGACCGACAAGAAATGCCCGAAATGCGGACGCCCGATGATAATCAGATGGGGCAGGTACGGCAAGTTCCTCGCGTGCTCAGGATTTCCCGAATGCAAGCACTCGGAGAATCTCATCGAAGAAAAAAGCAACAAGAAGTGTCCTGAGTGTAACCGTGAATTGATCATGCGCCACGGAAGATTCGGCAAGTTTCTCGCCTGTTCGGGCTATCCAGAATGCCGCCACACTGAAAATGTTGCCCACGAGGTGCCATGCCGCAATTGCGGTGCCGAAATGATAATCATCTCCACTAAACGCGGCAAGATCTATAAGTGTAAGAGCTGCGATTTCACATCCTTTTATCCACCGGTCGATGAGAAATGTCCGTCCTGCGGCAAGGGTATGGTGTCGAAACGCGGCAAGAATTTTTGTCCGGATTGTCAAAAACCCGAGAAAAAGAAAAAATAATGCTCACCACCACCACACTAGAGAAATTCTACTATATCTTTCCCCAGACAGTTGCCGTGATCGGCGTCGGGAAAAATTTGATGCCAGCTGCCTGGCATACTCCGATATCCGCAAAACCACCACTGTACGGCGTTCTCATATCGCCAAAGCGACATACGTTCGAGCTGCTACCCGGATGTAACGGTTTTACGGTAAATTTCCTGATGCATGATCAGGCAAATCTCATTGCCGAACTCGGCAGCACATCTGGCCGCGACATCGAAAAAATAGGTCATTTCAAGATTGCGACCAGAACTACGGAAAAGGTGGACAGCGTAATAATGTCGGCAAGCTACGGCGCGTACGAATGCGAAAAGTATGCACTCCACGAATACGGCGATCATTTTCTGCTTGTCGGGCAGATCCTGTCGATACACGTTAACAGAGACATGCTACGTGAGCAAGACCTGATCGACGAAAAGAAAGTCCGGCCAGTCCTGTATTTTGGCAAAGACCGCTACCTGACGATTGACCCAAACACCCTATCGATCCATAGAAAAGAATAACATTCAGGCTTTGATGTCTTTACATCTCTGGCATCTTTTGTATTATTTCCGCAATCATTCTTAAGATGAGATTCGGCTTCCATGTTTCGATAAGCGGCGGCTTCAGGAAGGTGATCGCCCGGGCTCGAGAACGCCGATGCGAAACGATCCAGATCTTCTCGCGCAATCCACGAGGATGGAAATACCGGCCCCTGGATAATGACGATACCAGCGCGTTCATGCAGGAGGCTAAGGAGCACGACATCCGACCGGTATTCGTTCATATGCCCTATCTCGTTAATCTCGCTTCGGCCGACAAAAGGCTATTCGAACGCTCGGTCGGCTCTCTTATCGACGGCCTCAAGAGATGTGCCCAGATAGGTGCCCCTTTTCTGATCCTGCATGTTGGTTCTGCACCCGACCCGGACAAGGGCCTGAAGCAGATGAGTAAAGGCATCGGCCGGGCACTGACAAGGGTATCGAATGACGTGAAGCTTCTGCTCGAGAATACGGCCGGCAGCGGGAATGAACTCGGCCATGACTTCAGGCAATTGCGAGAGATCATCAATGGGGTCGGGCGCAGCAAAAGGATCGGTATTGTCCTCGATACTGCCCACGCCTTTGCTGCAGGTTATGACCTCCGCACCAGAGATTCGGTCGGTAACACCATTTCCGAATTCGACCGGATCGTCGGTCTGAACCGGCTGTTCTTGATTCACCTAAACGATTCGAAGACCGACTGCGGTTCGCGTCGCGACCGGCACTGGCACATCGCAAAGGGTAAAATCGGACGGGGCATGTCGCATATTCTGCAACACGAAGCTCTCCAACATCTGCCGTTCATCATGGAAACACCGCGCAAGGATCTGAAGGAAGATCAGATGAACATGAAAATGGTAAGACGGTTGATAGGACGCCTTTGAATGAGCCCGTATCCTGCCGGGGCTGGCCATGCCTGTTATCCTGAGTATCAGGGAAGCAGATTGATATCCTCTTGACCTCCGTGAAAATATGACTAATATAGTTTAATTAAAGGAGGCACAAATTGGCACATGCATATACTCCGGGGCTCAAAGTTCTTGAGTACACAGTTTTGACCAAACAACGTCGCCTTCCATTACCAGGAGAAATTGTTGTTGAAAAGGGTTCTACTGTATCTGCCGAGCAGGTTGTCGCCCGTACAAAATTGCCGGGCAATGTACAGACCTTAAACGTAGCAGGCCTGCTGGGTGTCCTTCCTGCTGAAATCGACGATGTGATGTTGAAGAAACCAGGCGAAAGCTGCTGTAAAGACGAAGTCTGCGCTGAAAGCAAAGGCTTCTTCGGACTTTTCAAGTCTCATGTAAAGAGCCCGATCGAAGGCGAGATCGAAAGTATCTCCAAGATCACCGGACAGGTCATCCTGCGCGAACCGCCAATCCCGGTGGAAGTCATTGCCTACATCGACGGTGAAGTGACCGGCATAATAAAGAAGGAAGGCGTTGAGATCAGAACCGCAGGTAGTTTCATCCAGGGAATTTTTGGTATCGGCGGCGAAACCATCGGCGAGATCGCAATGGCAGCCAGTGACCCTAACGAAGTGCTCACACCGAGCAGCCTCGATAAATCATTCAAGGATAAAGTTGTCATCGGTGGTTCCATTGCTGAATATGACGCCCTCGAAAAAGCACGTGAAGTCGGTGCGAAAGGCGTCGTGGTTGGTGGTATCGAAGATACAGACCTCAAGAGATTCATGGGATACGACATCGGTGTTGCGATCACCGGTTCGGAAAACGTTGGCATTACACTGATCGCCACTGAAGGCTTTGGCAAATTACGCATGGCCGATCGCACCTTTGAATTGCTGAAGTCACTTGTTGGCCGAAAAACTTCAATGAATGGAGCCACTCAGATAAGGGCTGGTGTTATGCGTCCGGAACTGATCGTGCCCTTCGCCAGGAAGGACGTGACCAAGAAAACGGCTGACCTCTCAACTGGTACCGGACTCGAAAATGGCACGAAAGTAAGAATAATCAGAGAACCTTATTTTGGTTTGATCGGCAAGGTCGTGGGCTTGCCTGTGGCTTTGTCCAAGATCGACACCGAGGCAATAGTCCGGGTTCTGGATGTAGAACTAGATGATAAGAGGAAAGTCACGCTACCCAGGGCCAATGTTGAAATAATCGAGGAATAAATGAATACCTTTATGCTTATCATATTTGCGACAGCAGGGGTAAAATCGCTGTTGATGCCGGCATCACCGGTTGGCGTCACAACGAGTTTCGCCACCGCGAGCAGGGAAGAGGCGATTTTTTATAATCCTTCAAACTTCGAGGCGAGCGACAATTACACGGTTCAATGCTCATATAACCGGTTCTATCTCGGCATGCAGAGCGTCTCCCTATCCATGAGCAAGAAAATGAAGAAAGTGGATTTTGGTCTGGGCATCGTCAACTTTGATTATGGCGATATAGAATGGCGCCCAGACTATCCGACCGAAGACCCGCTTATCACGTATCGCGCGTATGATTTTTCTCTTATCCTCGCCGCGTCAGCGGAAGTCTCCACACAGGGACGAATCGGCATAAACCTCAAGTACATAACGGAGAACATCTATATATATTCAGACTATGCGCTCGCCCTCGATATTGCCTTCTCATATCGGAACACCACGAGCGGCATAACATTCGGCGCGACCAATTTCGGAACAAAGATGATGATCAACAACGGCGAAGTCAACCTGCCGGCGTGCTTAAACGTGGGAGGTTTTCATCAAATACGCAAACTGACGCTCAGCAGCGATCTGCGCTACCTGGTAAACGACTCTGCGTTAGAATTTGGAATTGGCGCGTCAATACCCGTACATCAACGCCTGACGCTCAGCGCCGCGGCGAACTACCGGGATGAAATCTATCCGGGATTCGGCGTGACGATCGACGTCGGCGCCCTGGAAGTAAAATACGGCGGCTCCTTCTACCCAAAGAATTTAGGCATGGTCAATAATATTGCCCTCAAGATAGGTCTCTAGTGAACGGAATCTGGCTTGAGTTCGAAAGACCGATTATCGAACTGGAAAAGAAAATTGAGGAACTACGCGGACTCAAAGGGGTCGACGACGAGATACAGCGGCTGAAGGCCCAGGCAGAAAAACTCAAGAAAACAATATATGCAAACCTGACGCGATGGCAAAGGGTGCAACTTGCCCGACATCCCCGCCGGCCATATCCGCTCGACATAATAAAACTAATCACCGATGTGTTCATCGAACTGCACGGAGACAGACGGTTCGCCGATGACCACGCGATAATCTCGGGCATCACCGAGATCGAACAGCACCACATTGCCATCATTGCCCACCAAAAGGGGCGCGACACTAAAGAAAAAATCAAGCGCAATTTCGGTATGCCGCACCCCGAGGGTTATCGCAAAGCAATGCGCATCATGAGAATGGCCGCAAAATTCAGAATGCCGGTCGTGACCATGGTCGATACGCCGGGTGCATTTCCCGGCGTCGGGGCAGAAGAAAGAGGACAGGCCGAGGCTATCGCCTCGAATCTATTCGAGTGTGCCACGCTGCCCACACCAATCCTCGTCATCATTCTTGGTGAAGGTGGGTCTGGCGGTGCACTGGCAATAGCGCTGGGTGACCGGATACTGATGATGGAAAATGCAATATACTCGGTAATAACGCCCGAAGGCTGCGCGTCAATACTCTGGCGCGACGCGTCGAAGAACAAGGATGCGGCCGAAGCCCTCAAGATGACCGCTCAGGATATGAGAACGATGAACATCATAGACTCAACGATCCCCGAGCCTATTGGTGGGGCACACATGGATTTCGAAACGACCGCAAAGAATATCCGAGCAGCCATAATAAAGAATCTGGATGAACTTGTCGCCGTTCCAATCTCTGAACTGATTCAGGCGCGCATCCAGAAATTCAGAAACATGGGAGTGTACAAAACCTAATGTCGCTGGCTGGCGATCTACAAGATTTTGAAATAACGGACGTTTTCCAGCTGGTTCAGCTGGGTCAAAAAGATGGCGTCCTCAGGATACAGACCGCGGATAATCTTGGCGTCGTATGTTTCAAAAACGGAAAAGTGGCTCATGCACAAACAAATTCAATACAGGGAGAACCTGCCATCGATGCGATCCTCGGCTGGAAAAAGGGGCGCTTCACGTTCAATCCTGGTGAAGAAATACCCCAGCATACTGTAGATCTGCCGATCCAGCAGGTCATTCTTGAAGCAGCACGACGTATCGATGAACTGACCAGGGTTCAGAAGCTGATCCCATCCTTTGATATGGCCATCGAGATTGTAGAAGTACCGCAGGAAGGGGTCGAGAAGATTCAGTTGAATCCACGCGAGTGGAAGGTGCTTTCCTTTGTTGATGGCACGTTGACGGTCAAGCAGATTGCCCGAAAGTCAAATATTTCTGAATTCGACACCGCAAAGATCTTCTACGGCATGATTTCATCAGGGCTGGTCAGAGCGGTGACACCGAAAACAGAGAAGACGGAGCGGAAAAAAGAACCCAGAAAACCGCAGCCTCAAAAGATTGAAGAAACTAAAGACGAAGGTTGGCTCTCAAAATTCTTCAAGAAAATCTGATGTAGCAAAGCTTCCATTCATCTACGTAACGATCACCGCAGCGTTGGAACAAATCCCGCAAATCCAGTCTGTCAAATTACAGGTGTTTGATCAAATCAAGGAATTTCTTGTAGGGAATGGCGGTCCAGGACTCAGCTGACGTTGCACCTCCGGACAGACTGATCATCGATACCTTAGCCGCGGTCTCTTCATCCGGGGCTTCATAGATATCGAGAAAATCATACGGGCCCAGAAGCGCATAGTGGCCGAGAAACTTCACCTCGGGGCAGTCTTTCTTCACTCGCTCCATCCATTTGCGCCCGATCTCAGCTCGTTTCTTCAAATCCCTGGTCAATTCGGGAGATAATCTCGTCACCAGAATGTATGTTGCCATATCGCCTCCTGTTTGTACAATTATAATTTAATCCATTAGCGTGTCAAGCCGACCAGTCAGCCCGCATATCTGTTATCTTCACTCCTGCTCCTGTGGCATCATCAGATGTTGATGGCTGCAATATACCACCGCCGGTACATTCCCACATCGCGGTCATATCATGTAGTATAGCATTTGTTCTTGACAATAATAGCATAATCAGTATACTTCTGCTTAAATGAAGGCAAATGGTGAAATAAACGACAAACATACAACGCAACGCGAGGCTGAACGCTATCTTTCTGTAGTAAAAACACTCCCGGATATTGTCTACCGTATCGACCCCGAAGGTATATTCCTTTTCATAAACGATTCGGTGCGTAGTCTCGGTTACCAACCCGAGGAGCTGGTTGGCGAGCATTTCAGCAAGATAGTGCATCCCGATGACGTTAAGTTATTCGCCCGCAACTTTGTGCTACCCGCATACAGCGGCAAGAAAACAGGCGATGAAGATGCACCGAAGCTTTTCGACGAGAGACGAACCGGAGATCGAAAGACTACGGACCTCGAAATAAGGTTACTCCTTAAGAAGAAAGCGGACGGCATGGATGAACGTATCGGCACCGTTATTGCCTTCGGTGATGTAAGCTCAACGGGCCATTATGATAAGGAAGTGGAGGATACGGGCAAGAAATTCCTCGGAACACTGGGTATCATCAGGGATATAACCGAACGCAAGAAATCCGAAGAGCTGCTCAAGAAACTAAATCGGGCGCTGAAGGTGGTGACCGAATGCGACCAGGTCCTCGTCCGGGCAACTGATGAAACAAAGTTGCTCTCTGATATATGTGAGATAATAGTCAATCTCGGTGGGTACAAATTCGCCTGGGTTGGCGTGGCACCAGATGGCAACACCGGTGTTGTCCGTCCAGTTGCCCATGCTGGCTACGAGCATGCATATCTCGATGTCTCAGAGATACATATTCCGGGTCAAGAAGACGAACCGGTGAGTCAAGCCATTCTCACCCGGAAGCCCCAGATAATAAAGCGATTAGATGCCCATCCAGCGCGCGCGCCGTGGCGCAGCGAGGCCACAGAACGCGGGTACAATGCAATGATAGCCCTCCCGCTCAATGAAGACGGTAACATTTTCGGTACACTGAACATATATTCAGTCGAATCCGATGTTTTCGACGCGGAAGAAGTTAAACTTCTCACCGAGCTTTCCGACGACCTTGCCTATGGTATCGCCTCTTTACACACGCGTGTCCAGGGAAGAAAAGCGGCCGAGGAAGTGCAGAACAGCTACAAGAAACTGCGCATGATATTCGAACAAACTGTGAACGCACTTGCTTCGGCAGTAGGCAAGCGAGACCCGTATACCACAGACCATCAACGTCGCGTAACGGCTCTGGCTTCGGCAATTGCGCAGGAAATGGGCCTTCACGAAGAGCAAGTGAATGGTATACGGCTGGCCGGCATGCTGCATGATATCGGCAAACTGGCCGTTCCGTCGGAAATCCTGAGCAAGCCGACGCGCCTCAGTGAGGCTGAATTCACAATCATCAAGACACACCCAAGGGTCGCCAGTGATATCCTCAAAGCGATAGAATTTCCCTGGCCGATATCAGATATTGTCCTGCAGCACCACGAACGGATCGATGGTTCTGGCTATCCCCAGGGATTACTTGAGAAAAATATTCTGCTCGAGACGCGTATCCTCTCGGTCGCAGACGTGGTGGAGGCGATATCCTCCCACCGGCCTTACCGGCCTGCCTACAGCCTTGAATATACGCTCGAGGAAATATCAAGGAATAAGGGTATCACTTATGACGTCAATGCCGTGGATGCGTGTCTGAAGCTTTTTGCGGAAAAAGACTTCAGGTTCGAATAAGTTCCCTGTTTTCTACTTCTGCTTCTTCTGTTGCTCTTCAGCCCGGATCAACCACTGCAACGCTTTTTCGCTATCACCCTTTTCACGATAGACATACGCCAGATTATTCATCACGTCGATATCACCCGGGTCGAGTTTAAGAACACGGTTCTCATAGACATCGATCGCCTTTGAATACTCCTTTATTTCAGTGTAGCAGACACCAAGGTAAAACCAGGCGTACTTGTCCTCCGGAGAGAGCCTTGTGAGCCTTTCAAGATACGGCACGGCTTCGCGGTACCGGCCAAGCCGAACACTCATCTCACCCGCAAAATACAGCGCGTCTAGATCGGTCGGCTGGTATTTCGCGCTCTGCAACATGTATGTCAGGGCAACCGTGTCCGCTTTCAGATTGTGATGAGCCATGCTGTAATAGTAGTAACTGCGTCCGAGATCAGCGGATGCCTTGGCAAATTGCTCAACATTCGTCCCCTGCACGGCAAGACCCTCGCGGAAGCCAAGCGTGTCAATTAGCACTCGGTCAAGTTCTGCCATCTCGCCATTTAACCAGAGGATCACGATCTTCTGCGCCAATAGACTGTCGATCTCGAGCAAGTTCTGGAATAGCATCCTGCCCAACCGTTGATAGCTGATCATGTAGTAATCTATCGCGGTCGTAAAATACGTAAGACAACCATCATAGTCACCATTGTCAAAGAGCGACTTTGCGATCAAGAAGTTGACATCCGGATTCTGGGGATCGAGGTCGAGCACCTTCAAATACTCATTATTGGCCTCATCAAATCGCTCCAGCTTGTATAATGAAGCCCCTCTGAGTACATACACATTAATATCATCGATTCCGAAAACCGTGTCATGACTCAAATACCTGAGGGCTTCATCAAACTCTCCCTTCTCGAACAATTCGCGTGCGTGAAAATAGAAGGCCTGGAAATAATACTTCCTGCCCTCGGTCTGCCTGTCGATCCAATCAAGGGTTTTCGCAGTATCGGCGGCAAACGCTCTCACGAACGCATCCGCTGATGCGGCCCAGTTCCCCAGGCCCATTTCCGATCCACCCAGCAGCACGAGAAGTTCGACATAACCGGGTTCTATTTCCAGTCCTTCCAGACATGACTTCCTCGCCCGGCCGTAGTCTTTCTCATTGAAATAGGCGATACGCGCCGTATTCAAGAACTTGAAGACATCCGCGTGTAGCGCACACACCGTCAAGAGTGCCAAAACCAGTAATGCTCTACGCATGTCACCTCCCTGAACCCTGCGCTCCCACAAAGTCATCGGGTTCAGTCAAAGACCACGAATTTCAAGAGTTTGTCGGATTCTTCATTGCGAAGCCGGCAAAAATATGTTCCGGAAGACAATCCGCTGACGTCGATACTCATCGGGTTCTTGTTACAGTGCGATTTCAGATCGATCATTTTCTGCCCCAGCACTGAGTAGATCTCAATCCTCACAGTTTGTCCAAAGGGTATGCTGTGTTTTATTTCCAGCGCGCCGAAACGGCTCACGAGCTGTGTGAATCCATCTACTAACTGAGAATTCTCCAACACAGAGACGTTACCATCACTGAACGCGTAGAACCAACCATGCCGCGTGCCGACGAGGATGTCAGTGAACTCATTACCGTCGATGTCATCGATCCAATATGCCGATTCGACCGGGCTGCCGATCGAATACTGCCAGATCACCGACCCGGACAAACCATCCAGTGTATACAACATGCTGCTCGTGTAACCAGTACCGCCCACCACATCCCATATGCTATCGCCATTGATATCGGGTATCGCCACGCTCACGAAGATCTGGTCAACCGCCGGCGTCGACCACAAGACATTTCCGCTCGCCGCGTCGAGACACCCAAAACTGTACATGGCAACGCCAGAAGGGAGTAATTCAGGGTGGCCGCTGTTGTCTACATCCGGCAACAGGCTTAGATCCCAGACCATCCCTCCTGTGCTCATCGTCCATATCGTGCCTCCATCGACTCCGGAGAGCGCGAGAACACTACCGCCGCTCGTGCCGCATGCGACATCGGGTATCGTGTCATCATCTATGTCACCGACCGGCACCACGCACAAACCCGAAGACGCCAATGCCACCTGATGTATGAGATTACCATTCATTCCATTCAGGAATATCACTTTGTACGCGGCCGGTACATAATTGCCGGTGGCGGCCGCAACGTCGGAAATATCGTCGCCGTTGATGTCGCCTATCGCGCGCACCGCATAACATGCATACCCGACCGGGTACTCCCAGATCTTCGCACCTGTGGCGCCATTGAAAAGATAAACACGCTCCGCATCCGGGCCGCCGGCCGACGCAAGAACATCAGCGATCGTGTCGCCATTTATATCTTCCATCAATGCCACTTCGTAGATCCAACCTCCGTCACCGTATTCATGCGTGTCATACTGCCATATGACACTACCGTCTGCACCAGAGATCGCAAATACCGAACGCGTGCCCCAGACTGTACCGAGCACGACGTCGGCGACCGAATCACCGTCAAGGTCCGGCACCGATATCAGACCGCGCTCCACGTAGCATGGGTCGGCCGCAAAACGCCAAATCACCGAGCCCGATATTCCGGAGAAACAAAAAAGTGTATCGTTTTCCGATACTGTTATGACATCGTCATGATCATCTCCATCAACATCGGCAATCGTACGCGTGGCTCTGAAATGTGCATAGGTTCCTCCGGTAGTTGTGTAGTAAGACCATACTACACTCTGCGCGGTAAGCAGTGAGACTAAACAAAATATTGCGCACAACAACTTTTTCTGCATTCCGACCTCCTGATCGCTCACAACATCTTATTGAGTTTAGTGGTTCATTATAGAACAATAAACTTGTCTGTCAATGACTCACCGAACATGACTTCACTAAAAGAGAATTCAGACCGGCGTACGGATTGGCCTCTTCTGCAACTTCTTGACAGCGACCGACGCCCGTATATTCTCTTGCATAATATGACAGGCGAGCAATTAGTCATCCGACAGGCACTGATCCCAGACCTGAAGGCCATTACCGATATATATAATGAAGCAATTCTGAAAACGGTCGCCACCTTCGACACCGAGCCAAAGAGTCTCGCCGAGCAGGAAGCGTGGTTCCAAGCACACGGTGCAACCAATCCGATCCTCGTTGCTGAACTGAGCGGTGAAATCGTTGGCTGGGCAGCGTTGAGCAAGTGGTCGGACCGCTGTGCGTATTCAGATACGGCCGAAATTTCGCTATACATCAGGGAGTCTCATCAGGGTAGAGGCATCGGCCGCGAGTTGCTGAAGAACATACTGGACAAAGGACGGCATGCCGGTCTGCACACGGTGATCGCGCGTATAGCAGAAGGCAATGAGGTCAGCGTTCACCTCCATGAATCATTAGGGTTCAGGCACGTTGGCATAATGAAAGAAGTCGGAAAAAAATTTGGCCGGCTACTGGACGTCTATCTCATGCAACTCATCTACGAAGAACGTCATGGGCTCACCCGGTACCAGTAACGGTAGATCTCCCTGAAACCAAGCTTGTGGTAGAGCGCGAGCGCGATACTGTTATCGACCATCACCTGCAGGTACGATCTTTCCGTTCCGGCGTTCCGTGCCCACGCGAGTATGCCTTCGGTTATCACTCTACCCAGCCCCCTGCCACGGAATCGGTCCTCAACGATTATGTCGAACAGGCCGACCGTCTTCTCTTCCCTGACCCCAGCACCGCAGGCAACGATCGACCCGCCACTACATATCCGGGCAAAGCATCTGTCCAGCAGGCCTTTCTCCAGAATTGAACTCAGCGTATCTCTATACCTCACGTCCGCTCCGCTCATGCGGAAGAATGCATCAAGCCATGAATCGTCCACCCGTTCGCTGATTTCAACGCGGCCATCAGCAGTTGGGTTGACCAAATCCAGCATTAGTACCTGTACCGAGGTTTCGGCTTCACGCGCATACCCTTTGTCCTTAAGCACCAGGTCAAGGTCAGGTGGACAGGCATCTTCAGTCATCTTGAAAATCGTACGCAGCCCCTTCTTCGCATAGACTTTTTCACAATACGATATCTTCGTACTCAAGTCGATGGTCGAAGCACAGACTGGATTGACCGAATTCGCCCTCCTGGTATAACCGTTTGCGAACCTGAGCACCCAACCGTCGTACAGCATCGTCTGCAGCGCAGGCCACGCGTTCATCGATATCTCTTCGAACTTCTTAATCAAAGTATTTTTGTTCAAATGTGTAGTATTATACCAGAAGCCGGTTGATTGTCAATCGGGGCCAGGGACAGGTTGATTTGTGTGACGCGTTAACTATAATACATAATCGTGTTACATAAACGCCTGGTAGACCTTATAGCACAAGCGATCGGCAGGCTGGAATCCGGACATCCGATACGCATCGCCATTGATGGCATCGATGCCGCCGGCAAGACCACGCTTGCCGATGAAATCGCTGCCGCCCTGGAGCATGACAATAAACATGTGATCAGGGCATCGATCGATGGTTTTCACCGGCCGAAAAAGGACCGATACTTTCGCGGTGGACTCTCTCCGGAGGGTTACTACTACGATTCCTTTGACAATGAAGCAATCAGAGACTACCTCTTGCATCCGCTGGGGCCGGGCGGAACTGGTGAGTACCGAACTACGGTCTTCGATTTCCGCAATGACTCTCCGCTCCTTTCGCCGTTGATGCGTGCACCGACCGAAGCGGTTCTTCTTTTCGACGGCGTTTTTCTCTTACGTCCTGAGCTCAATGACCACTGGGACGTACGCATTTTTTTACACATTGATTTTGATGTTTCTCTGCAGCGTGCCCTTTGCCGGGACCTCGCCCTTTTCGGCACGAAGGAAAGAATAACCGAACGCTATGAACAACGCTACGTCCGGGGTCAGAAGATATATCTCCACGACGTCGAACCGCAGAAAATTGCCGATATCGTTATCGACAATAATGATCCACTAGATCCGATATTGATACGTAACTCAGTCAAACTCTGATTGCGTACACCTCCCACCGTTACTACCCTGGCCGTATGGCAAATGGCTCATTCTCCCGAACGCTTGACAGCTATGCCTTCTTCCATGTATAATAGATGAAGAGTATAATCTATGAGTTGTATTGGCGATCGTATAATGCACAGCAAAGGAGGATAAACAATGATGCTCCTCGTTCTCTGTATCTTCACCCAACTCGAAATCAACGCAGTGGTAGGCAGTGAAATCGATTCCTTGGAAGCAAAGAAGTATCATCTATTCCGCGATATCGCAGGGTTTGTTTCGGCACAATTCATTGAATCCGATGATACAATAACTGTACACATGAAAATATGGCGTGACCAAACGGTCATTGATACAGCAGTGACCATTGACCGAAATGTTTTCAACACGCTGAACTCGTATATCCAAAATTGCAGGCTCATCATCGAAGACGATAATTTCCGCCGCACCTTTGTTGAGGAATTCAAAGTCGACTGGCCGATAATTTCTCATAATGACATCCAGACAGCAGCCAAATCACTAAAAGGCAGCAGTTTCTTGACCACATCCTGTTGTATTACTGGAGGCTGCGCCCTGGGCGCTTATGCCGGTGCCTTGATCACTCGCAAAACGTGGACCGAGGTCGACACGATCGGCATACCAGTCGGATGTTGGGCTGGCAATGGCGGGTGCACGTTTGTGCCGGTCGAGATCACACGTAAGTACTACCGGATCAATCCCCTGGTCTATGCGGGTAGTGCGGCAATCGGCTCGGGACTGGGTTACATGTGGGCAAAGCACCAATCAAAATCACACCAGGTAATCTTCGACGCGATCGGCCGGAACATCATCGCCTTTGACAATGCCGGATTCCCGATCACCGAACAGGATATCAGTTACTCAAAGCGGACAGATAATGAAATGCTGTTTGGGTCACTGGGCCTAGTCGCTGGACTTGCAGGGTCGCTCGCTACCGCGGTCGGACTCATGGCACCCTGGGCTGATATGGAATCGGAAGAATCGTGGCACCAAACCGCGGTCAACGCGCCTATAATTATCATCTGCAGCGTAGAATTTTATTTCATCACAGACTTCTTCTTGAAAAAAGGGAAGAAACTCGATCGCCAGGCAACGATCGAGAGACTCAAAGACCGCCGTTTTTCTCAATAACCCCATAGTAATGCACTTTATCCCTTGACAAATCGATTTTTTTCGTTATAATATAAACGAACGATTGATTAAAACAAATGTGTGTATAAAACAATCGTTTGCATGAAAGGAGGTTCTATGAGTATATCGATCTCGTGCGCAGCGTCGATGAAGTACTGTGAGATATCCTGTGAGCGCTATTTGACAGAGGCCATTACCATGTGGTATACAAATGCTCGTTTAAAACGAACGTTCAATACCAAGGGAGGAAGGCATGACGACTGAACATCATAAGATAGCAAAACAACGGATCTTCGAAGCAGCCCTGGCTCTTTTCGCGCGCAAAGGCTATGCCGCGGTCGGCGTCAGGGAAATTGCCAAGAAGGCTGACGTTAATATCTCAATGATCAACTACTACTTCGGAGAGAAAGCGGGAATCCTGAAAGCGATCATAAACGAGTGCTATGACCGTTATTTCAAAACGATAAAACCGGTCGGCGACGAAGACCTTCCGATTGAGGAGCACATACGCAAAATAATCCACACCGCGGTCCAATTCTTCAAGGACAACACCGAACTCGTCATCGTCGCCTTTGATATCATACCACTTGATATTCCGGAAGTGATGGAACTGAAGATCAAATGGGTCACAGGCATACGCGAAGGCATGGCCCACTTCCGTAAAAAACTGGACGTCGATGCACAGGACATTCTTCAGGAAAGTGTTGGCCCGACCGCCATCATCGCGGTGATCCTCAATCACTTCCAGAGCAAGTATGCGGCCGAACAATATCCGCAGTTCAAAGAATACGCTGCGCAACTGAATGACGAATTCTACGAAAACTACGCCGATGCACTGGCTGATCTCTTTCTCTATGGCTACATGGGAAAGAAGAACAAGGAGGAAAAATGATACACCACAGAAAACACACTATCTTGATGATATTGCTGCACGTTTCCTTGGCAGCTATTTTGCCCTCTGGGCAACTTACTGCGCAAGAAGAAATGACTGCGGATGAAATTTTGAAGACTTTGACCGAAACAATGAACCCAGAGCAGTCACATGGGACAATGACCATGACCATCGTGACCAGCTCCGGGCAGGAACGAACCTTCAAGTATGAGACATTCTCCAAGGACAAGGGTGACAAAAGCCTCATGAAATATCTTGAACCCCAGCGGGTCAAGGGACAGACCATACTCATGCTGAACGACGCGAACGACATCTGGACATACTTTCCAAGGACCAAACGCGTACGCAAACTCGCCACGCATGCCAAGAAACAGAAGGTAGAAGGCAGCGATTTCTCTTACGAAGACATGGGCGCATCCGATGCGTTCATCGAAGAATACAATGCGCTGCGTTTGAACGATGAAAACAAAGAAGGCCGTTCTTGCTACAAAATTGAGCTGACGCGCAAAGCAGAGAGCAACGCCAGTTACTCGCGCGTCATGCTTTGGATAGATAAGGAAAATTTCATTCCTCTCGTGGTCGACTACTATCACGAAGACGATCCCGAATTGCACGAGAAACAACTCGTGTGTCACGACGTAGAACTGATCGAAGACATCTACACGCCGATGGACTGCACAATGTTTAACAAACTCGACAACACATACACCAAAATGCATATTGTCGACATCACTTACCAGGTCGATCTCGCGGACGATCTCTTCACTGAAATGGGGATGCAGCGATGACTAAGACAACAAAGTTGATCACAGCAGCGCTTCTGCTATACACCGTTGCATATGCTCAACCGGTTGACGTATACGGCTATTTCGAACCACAGTACAACGGAATTTACTCTGGCGATTCATACTATCAATTCCAATCTAATAAGCTGCGCGTTGACCTCAAGAGCACCGCGATAGCAAACACCGAATTCGGAGCGGACGTGATCTTCCTGCTGTACCACGGTAAGACCGACTGGGACATACTCGATTTCCTGCCGGCAGAACTGACATCGACGATACCGCCTCTACTGCGTCCCTTCTATTCCTTCAGATTTGAAGATACACTGTACCTCGACAATGTATACGCACGGTTCGCACTCAACCGGTTCGCGGTGACGGCCGGCAAGCAGCAGATCTCTTTGGGCACTGGCTATTTTGCCAATCCTACGGACATCTTCAACACCAAGGATGCGCTCGACCCGACCTATGAGCAACCTGGACACAATGCCATACGCGTCGACCTCCAGGCACTGCCGCGTTTGAATCTAATGGCTCTTTACTCACCCGTAGAATCCGACTTCGAGTCCTCAGGCAAAATGTTACGCGCGAAACTGGGCATCGGACACTTCGACATCTCGTTGCTGGGCTGTGAAACGCAGTACACGTCTACCGACTTCTACACGTTCGAACAGACACAGGAGCGACGTCATATCCTGGGTGGAGACATCGTCGGTGAACTGATCGGCATGGGGATCTGGGCAGAAGGTATCTACAACTTCTTTGAAGATACTGAAGATGGTTACGAATTCCTCATCGGCACGGATTATACATTCGATTCCGGGCTGTACACCATGCTCGAATATCATCACAACTCGCTGGCAAAATCAGATCATGAAGACTACGATCTGAATGACTGGATGCGATTCTTCACCGGCGAAACGAAAACGATCACCAGTGATCAGGTCTACGCACTCCTGCAGTACCCGCTCACCGACATGCTCACAATAGGCAGTTCCGCGGTTTTGAGCGTTTCAGACATGAGCGCGGCGATCATCCCGATGCTACAATACAGCCTGTTTCAAAACATCGAGCTCACCCTCGTGGGTAATATCTACATAGGAGAAGAAGGTACGGCTTACAGCAGCTCGCTCGGCAACGGCGGTTTCGTCCGCGCAAGTGTATACTTTTAGTGGAGGAATGAAAAATGAGAGAAAGATTACTTAGGAATTGGGCGCGTATCGCGGCTACCCACCCGTGGCGGGTGATCATAGCGGTACTCATAATCACCGTGCTTGCCGCCATCTCAACGTCCCGGATCAGAATGGACATGCGTTGGTCAGACCTCTTGCCCATGAATGATCCCAAAGCAAGGGAATTCGATGAAATAATAACTGAATACAAGAGCGCATCGACCTTCCTCATCGTCGTACGCGGGGAAGAACAGCAGATAAAGAGATTCGCCGATGCGATCACGCCTGAAATAAAAGAATTGCCTCAATTCTTCAGTCGTGTCGACTACAAGCTCGATAAAGAGTTTCTTTCGAACCATGCACTGATGCTCGCGGAAACGAAAGATCTGAAAACCTCTGCGGACATGTTCAAAGATCTCGATCTGATTCCGCTCTTGACCAGCATAAACGACAATTTCGAAGAGGAGTACGTTGGCGATGAAGAAGCGCTGAGCACCAAGGAAAAGGAGAACGAAGCCGTAAGAACCCTTGATGGGTTCTATTCCTGGCTGAAGGCAATGGATACCTTCATTACGGACCCGGGCTCGGCGAACAGTACCCTGGCCGACTCGGCGGTCGAGCGCTTTCTCTACGGCGATCCCTACTTCATCTCCCAGGATAAGCGTGTCCTCCTCATGAACCTCAAAGCCAGTTTTACCGCAATGGATATCGACAAGGATATCGCCTCGACCGACAGCGTTCAGGCGATTCTGGACCGCACACTACCCGATTTCCCAGGTGTCAGAGCCGGCATCGCCGGTATGATACCGCTGCAGAAGGATGAAATGGAGCACACGACCAAGGATATGCAGTTCAGTTCGATACTTGCCGTTGTCCTGGTCATGGTGCTTTTCATGCTGACCTTCAGGATCTGGAGCACGCCGATCCTCGCCGGGCTCAACCTGATGATCTCGATCCTGATCGCGGCCGGCGGGCTTGGACTCATACTTGGCAGGTTGAACCTTATGACCTCGATGTTCGCCGTGATCCTCATCGGTCTCGGAATTGATTACGCGATCCACATCATCTCTGTCTACGGAGAACGAAGGGTCATTGACAAAGATGCAGTCGATGCAATGCAAGAAACCCTGGTACGTTCCGGGCCCGGCATCATCACCGGAGCCCTGACCACGGCTGCAGCATTCTTTGCACTGACTATTTCGGTAACCCAGGGCATCAAAGAAATGGGCATAGTACTTGGTATCGGTATCATCTGCGCCATGGTGACGACCATGGTTCTGCTGCCAGCCATCCTCGTCGCGCGTGAGAGGGTCCTGGCACGCGTCACAAAGAAACCCCTGAAGCAACCCCACGTTGAATTCAAATTCCTTGGTGAGATAGGAAGGAAAATCGCAGCACACCCAATGATCTTTCTGATCCTTACGATCGTGATAACAGTGTTCTTTTTCTACCAGGCGATCAACATAAAATTCGACTATAACATGCTCAATCTCGAACCGAAGGGATTACCCACAGTCGAGCTGCAGGATACGATCATCGAAGCATTCGACCTCAGTCCGGACTTTGCCATGGTCACGACCGGTTCGATTGAAGAATCATACGAAATGTCTGAGAAGCTGAAGCAAATGCCGCTGGTCAGCATGGTCGAGAACATCACTGACTACATCCCGCCCCAGGACAAGCAGCAAGAACGCATACCCGAGGTCGAGAAGATACGGAAACTCGTCAGCCGCACTACCAAACGCACACCGACATCGCAAGCCAACCTCGCCCGACTGATCGAACAACTGGAGAGACTGGATATGAACATCTATGAACTGTCACAGCTTGCATTCATCGGCGGGCAGGACAAAGTGGACGCAAAAGCAAAGAGTATCATTGGTGATCCGGAGAAAGAGGATTCCGAGAGCTTTGTATTGAACCTGATCGAAAAGATAGAGCAGGATCCGCAAGAAGCAGTCACCCAACTGAACAGATTTCAGGATCACTACCAACCTGTTCTGCGCAGCAAGATCTATAAGATGGCAAACCCTGCATTGATCACACTTGATGATCTTCCCGAGCACATCAGGAACCAGTATATCAATGAAAATGGGGACAAGTACCTCGTCACGATCTATCCCAAGGAACAGGTTTGGAATTACGAAGCCCTCACCCGTTTCGACAAGCAGATGGAATCCGTCAGCCCGAAGATCACCGGCACGCCGCCGATATTCTTGCATCTCATCCGGCTTATCGGCCGCGATGGTTTACTGGCGACCATACTGACCGTTATCATCGTCATCCTGCTGCTCTGGATCGACTTCAGAAGTCTGCGTTTCGCCTTGCTGGGTGTGATACCGCTCATTACGGGCGGCATCTGGATGTTGGGTATCATGAAGACCTTCGGCGTAATGCTCACCATGCTCAATGTGATGGCAATCCCTATGATCGTCGGCATTGGCATAGACGACGGAGTACACGTTCTGCACCGGTATATGTTCGAAGGGCTCAGAAAGACACCCGTTGTCCTGCGGAGCACAGGAAAGGCAGTCTTACTCACGTCCCTGACCACGATGGCTGGTTTTGGCTCGCTTATGACCGCGTCTTATCGCGGATGGGCCGGCTTCGGTGCCTTACTGGTAACCGGCGTCGGTGCATGTTTCCTGACAACCATTCTTTTCATCCCCTCTATTATCGGTTTGGTGACCAGAGGACAGAAAAATGACAAACACTGAGGCCAGTTAAGTATCAAGGAGAGCCTGTCATGGGTTATCGCTCGCCTACCATCCACAGTTCAATACTAAAAATGGCAGGCTCTCCAACTTGCACAAGAAGAACTGGCAGCGAAATGACGATGAATGGAGATCGACATGGATACAACAATTCTCGCCATCGTTACCGTGATCGCCGGTGCAATGATCGTAGCATTGCTTATTCGGTCATTTACCGGAGAAAAATGAACACAACGGGGCATTGAAGATGTTGAGGATCAGACCGAACACCCATCCCCCAAAACGACCTCCAGACAGAGTCAACATTACTGGCACAGAGGGATCAACCTACTTGACAGCCAGTCCGAATTGGTTACAATGTTATATGTCATTTGTTAAACGGAATGCAGATATAAGACATATAAAAGGACAGCCCACGGAACGTTCTTTAATCGGTGCACTACGCGCTCGTGCGGAAAAAACCGCACGTAAGGAGGAACGTGAATAAAAGGGTGCTCGTGATAAACGGCTCGACCAGGGAGAACGGTAACACCGACGCCGTTCTCAGATCTTTTATGCAAGGTGTCAGTGAGGGCGGTCTCAACGTGCGTGAGGCTGTACTCCGCAACCTTACAGTAAACAACTGTGTCGGGTGCTGCAAGTGTCAGAAAGAAAAGAAGTGCAACTTTCAGGACGACATGACCGAACTACGCGATATGGTCATAAAGTCAGACGTCCTTGTTTTCGCTTCACCGATTTACTGGTGCGAAATCACCGGTTTGATGAAAACATTCATTGACCGGTTATATTTCTTTCACCATAAAGAAAACAGCAACCTGGTTGCCGGCAAGAAGGCACTGATAATCACCACGCTCGGCGAAAAAGATGCAGCGTACGAATCTCAGGTTCTCGTCGATTTCTATAAACGATTCTTCCACTCCCTTCAAATTGAAATTCTCGACGTGCTGTCATTTCCTGATCTGATGGAAAAAGAAGCGAACGTAAAGAAACCCGAGTATTCGCAAACAGCCTACAAGGCCGGTAAGAAGCTCTCCGGAACTATTTGACCGCTGGTGAAAGAATTCCTGGTTATTTAGCTTATCTGTAAGGGAGGCCGAATGCATTTTGTATTATTGTTTTTTGTTCTATCAAACGCAGAAAGATCAGTGGAGGTCAGATTCACCGAGACGGCTCCGCAAATCGATGGCATCATTGAAGACGTCTGGCAGCAGGCTGACAGCGCTTACGATTTTGTACAGCATATACCATACGAAAAGACCGCGCCGACAGAACGAACCGTCGTCTATGTTCTCCAGGATCATAACAACCTGTATTTTGCGTTCCGCTGCTATGCCGATAAACACGCGCCCGTAGCCTGTTTCACTACGGATGAGGATTATGTCCGGGTGAGCATCGATCCGTTCGGCAGCAAAACGACAGGTTATTATTTTCTGGTCTTCGCGAGCCAGCTTTTCTGGGATGGCTGGATATTCGATGACGGCCGGACCTATGATGATTCCTGGGAAGGTATTTGGTACCGCGATGTGAAGGTCTATGATGACCGGCTCGATGTCGAGATCAGAATTCCCTTCAAATCCATCCGCTACAAAAAGGGACTATCAGAGTGGGGTATTCAATTCTTTCGTCACCAGGCGCATAACCGTGAAGACGATTACTGGACCGAAGTCTTGCAGGGCGAAGGCGACATGGTGTCCCGCTGGGGAACGCTCAAGAACATGGACCCGCAGTCCACCGGATACTACTTCGAGCTCTATCCTGAAGCATATTTGCGTTTCGACAAAAGGTACTACGCTAACCCGAATGTTGGCGGAATAGATTCCACAGATACTGAAATAAAACCGAGTCTCAGCCTGAATTTGAAATGGGATGTAACGCCTCAGACAACGATCAACGCCACTGCATATCCGGATTTTGCCCAGATCGAATCCGACCCGTTCACGGTTAATCTGTCCAGGTATCCCACATACCTTGATGAACGCAGGCCATTCTTTCTTGAAGGAAGGGATATTTTCCGGATGTCTGATCTAGGCAGCGATGGTGGTCAATTTTTCTTTCCCCTTGAGATCTTCTACTCCCGAAGGATCGGCAAATCCCTGGACGGCGAAGTCGTGCCGATCCTCGGCGGGTTGAAGGTTACCAACAATTCGGAGAAATTCAACATTGGCATGTTGGGAGCTTACACCGGCGAATTCACGATCACGACGCCCGATGATACGCTCATCGAACCCGATCGGTGGTTCGGCGTTATTCGGGCAAGACGCAGCATAATGGAAAATTCCGACGTTGGCGTGTTATTCAGCGGCAGCGCGGTCGACCGCGACAACTATAATTATGCGGTGGGGATCGAAGGGGTCTACCGGAGCGGCGCGGATCAGGTCATCATTCAGGGTGCATTCAGCGACAGCACCACGAAACGGGGCTGGGCGCTCACCTCTGGATACCGCGGATTCATCGGCAATTTCTATACTAAATTCGCCGCCGAGGTAGTGCATGATTCATTCAATGTCAGTGATATTGGATTCGTACCCTGGGCAGGCAGAAAACGCGTATATCTTTTCAGCGGTCCAAGCAAAGTATACCAGGAAGGATTCTTACGCTGGCTCTACATTGCCCCGGGCGTTCATCTCCTTCAAGAGCCCGGAGATTCCAACTGGTCCAAACTGGCGGGACTGCAGATCAACCCGGCATTCCGTAACCGCTGGGGCATGGGCCTGGATATTTACGCCGGTCGTTACTACGAGGCGGACACGAACTACCTGTACCGCAGCGTTGATTTCTCGACGTGGGGCCTCATCAAGGGCAATAACATCAACTTCGGATCGAGCTACAGTTACAGCTGGAATTACCGCCGCAACTATCTTGCGCATCAGATGACGAACTGGTTCTTCTTCGGTTACTCGATCATACCGCCGATGAGCATCGTCCTGTCCGGAAACCTCTGGGTGGAATGGGATACGACAAACACCATCGTGGCGATGAGCCCGAGGATCAGGCCGCGCCTCGACATCCGTTTCAGCGCCGACAAGAGTCTGGCGATCTTCAACGATATTCTTTTGGAAACACCAGGCACCGAGATCGGCGACACCAGATTCATCAGCAACCGGTTTGGATTTCTTTTCTCCTGGAATTTCCTGCCCAAGAGCTGGCTGCATGTAGCGCTCAATGATTTTCGCGAGCATGGCGTAGAGAAGCTTGAGCCTGTGTACACGATCGGTGCGTTCAAAATAAGATACCTGTTGTATTTCTGAGGAGGATATAACAATGAAACTATTGTGCCGTAGGATCTCCGCATTAGTATCTTCGCTCCTTATCGTCACGAGCCTGGGGTTTGCCGATATTTCATTCACAGAACATCCCATTGACAGTTACAGCGACCCCTGGTACATATTTGGCGCCGACATTGATAACGATGATGATCTAGACGTGGTGGCTTCAGGACGCCTTGGCAATTGTCTTTCCTGGTGGGAGAATATCGATAACATCAATTTCACGCAGCATGACATCTCAACAGTGGACTACTATGCCATGGGTGTCTATGCGGTCGACATCGATGACGACAATGATGTTGATATACTCTGCGCGTCGCAGATCTTCGGTGTCGAACTCTACGAGAACGACGGCAGCCAGAATTTCACGTATCATATAATCGCGGACTGGGGGTTTGCAAACCGTCTCGACGTCGAAGATGTCGATTCCGACGGCGACCTCGATGTCCTTGCGGTATGCTGTGAAGCTCCCAGCCCCATGGTCGGCTGGATCGAGAACGAAGGAAATCTGAATTTCACACCCCACGTTGTCAAAAACAACTGGGACAATGTGAATTGTGTCTATGCGATCGACCTCGACGGAGACACTGACATTGATATCCTGGCCAGCGCCTCTCAGGCCGGAGATATTTCGTGGTTTGAGAATGACGGTAACGAGAATTTCACCGAACACGTAATTCTACACACCCTCGCGCGCCCGAGCAGTGTTTATGCCGACGATATCGACTCGGATGGCGACGTCGACGTGCTGGCGACCATTTGTGTAATTGATCAAGTCGTGTGGTTCGAGAACGACGGCGAAGAAGGTTTCACCCAGCATGTCATCGCCCAGGCTTTCCTGCGTCCCCACATGGTCCGCAGTGCCGATGTCGACGATGATGGCGATGTCGACGTTGTCGGTGTAGCCATAAACAGCAACAAGATCGCCTGGTGGGAGAACGGCGGCAGTGTGCCGGTCCAGTGGACAGAACACACCATAACCAGCGCATTTACCGGCGCAACCGGTATCGATGTGAAGGATGTCGACAGCGACGGCGACCTTGATGTCCTCGGCGCTGCCCAGTTCGCGAACAGCATTAGATGGTGGGAGAACGATCTGATTCCCGGTATTGAAGAAAACGGAAATATCCCGGTCGGATATTTTGATCGTTTTCCTACGGTAATCAGCGGCGCCCTGCCTCTGAAAGATGGTTCGGAATACCAGGTCCTCGATATCATGGGACGCCGCGTTCGATCAAACAATCCGCAACCGGGAGTATATTTCATACTGATCGATCAGCAATGTCTAAGAAAAGTCGTAAAAATTCGATAATAGAACTAATGTAATGTTGTATAAATGTGGGAGGGATAAATGAAGCACCTTAAAGTCAATATGCGTACAGGAGTCGTTCTTCTCTCGATCTTCTCATTCGCATCCGCGGTTGTTAACATGTCGCTGAGCCCGATATGGCAGGCGGATTATGGTAACATTCCAACGGGTGCTGGATGGGGTGACATTGATGGAGATGGTTGGTGTGACCTGGTCGTGACCAATGGTTGTGATTACGCGTTTCGAGCGAATCATGTTTACTTCAACACCGGGGCCGCGATCTCAACCTCACCCGGGTGGATCTCTACTGATCTGGAGCCATCTGATAACGTCGCTATAGCCGACCTCGACCATGATGGTGACCTCGATCTGGTGGTTGCGCAACTCGGTTACACACCATGGGGGTGTCCGCCGTTGCCCCATGTCGCGTACTACAACAACGGCGGATTGTCGACATCCCCGACCTGGTATTCACAGCCGGGCAATTCATTTTCCTGCGCGATCGGTGATCCGGACGGCGATGGAGACCATGATATAGCTTTTGCACAGGGTGATCATCTGACCGGTAGTATGCAAAATGTCGTGATATACCGTAACAACAACGGTACGATCGAGAGTGCACCATACTGGCAAAGCGACAGCGTATACTACAGCGTTGAGGCTGCTTTCATCGACATCGATCAGGACGGAGATCATGACCTTGCCATTGGTGGACCTTACATCCACGTTGGGATATTCTACAACAACGCGGGCAGCATTGAAACATCCCCATCCTGGCAAACGCATACCATTGTCGGTGCTCGGCAGATGGAATTCGGAGATTTCGACGGCGACGGCGATCATGACCTTGCGGTCGCCGGTATCGATGAAGGCTTTTTTCTCTTCGAGAATGTCGGGGGCGTTCTGGATACTATCCCCTGTTGGTCATGCTCAGAATACACGCAGCCGTCTTGTGTAGCGTGGGCTGATGTTGACGACGACGGCGACCTCGATCTGGCAGCCGGTGCATGGTTTGATCCAGTTGGCATTTTCGAAAACACTAACGGCGTCCTCAGCAGTTCGTTTGTTTGGTCGTACGCCAACGGTGGTTTTCTCCAGCAAGTTGCCTGGGGCGATTTTGATGAGGACGGCCTGGCAACCACAGCGCAAACATTCGTCGGTGATGGGGCGAGAAAACTCTTCTACCTAACTCACAAGCCCATCCACGAAATCACGGCGATCAATATCAACGGAGTCCCGGTACCGATTGACCAGTTCTGCTATGAACTCGCTCAGGACTGGATCTCCCTGGCTTTGCCGCCGGCCCTCAATGATACGTTGACAATTCATTACACCTATTCTCGTGACCTCGATCTCGCGGTCACTGGCAGTCGGGCAATGCTCTTCGAGAATCAACACTCTACCGGGATCACAGAGAATCGAACACTTCTGACAAACGACTGCTACACCGGACCAACAATAATCTCTGACCAAATACCCCTGCAGTTGGACGAAAAAACCAAATTGTATGATATCATGGGCAGGGAGATAAGCCTGGGGCAAATGGATCCCGGAATTTACTTTATGAGATTGGAAAGCGGAACCATTAAGAAAATTGTCAAAGTAAGATAACCCATAAGGAGAAGAAATGAATCGTATCGCTATACTACTTGTTCTATGCTCAACCGCTCCACTTCTCGCGCAGATCAACTGGACCGCGCATACTGTAAGTAATAACTTCGACGGTGCCTGGTGCACCGTGCCCGTTGATATCGATGATGACGATGATTTCGATATTCTTGGTTCAGCGTATGATGCGAATTGCATATCATGGTGGGAAAATGACGGCAATCAAAACTTCTACGAACATGCGATCTGCACTGGTTTCACAGGACCAAAAGGTTTGTGCGCTGTCGATCTTGACGGCGACACTGATATCGATGTCGTATGCGCCGGTTTTCTCTGCGATACCCTTGCCTGGTGGGAGAACGATGGTAACGAAAATTTTATCAACCGGCACACAATCGTCTCTAACTGGGGACAGCCAAACTACGTCTGCCCGGCTGACTTGAACGAGGACAATGAAATGGACCTGCTCGTCACATCATGTCAGGTCGGCAAAGCAGCGTGGTTCGAAAATAATGGAGACCAGACATTCACTGAGCACATAATCAGAACAAATTGGCAGGGGGCGACATACCTTCACCCGGTCGACCTCGACCAAGACGACGACATTGACATACTCGGCGCCGGACCTGGCTCTGGCCTGATCTTGTGGTTCGAGAACAACGGAAGTCAAAATTTCACAGAACACATCATCAGCGCAAATTGGGCAATGCCGACCTCAGTGGCTACCGAAGATCTCGACGACGATGGCGATATCGATTTTGCCGCGACTTCAAGTTCTGGTCAGATCGCCTGGTTCGAGAACCTTGACAGCCAGTCTTTCACCCGTCACGATATTGCCTCGTCTCTTTACCAGGCACGCAGCGTTAGCACGCCGGATCTGAATGCCGACGGTAACTTTGATATCGTATGTTCCTCAAGATTGACTCATTCCGTAAAATGGTTTGAAAGTAACAGCAGTCAAAGTTTCACACAGCATTCCATTGCTGAGAGTTTCTATGGCGCAAATCATGCTGCCGTCGAGGACATGGACGGTGATGGCGATCTGGATGTACTCGGCGCCGCGCAGATTGCCAACTGCATAGTATGGTGGGAGAACGATCTGATTCCCGGTATTGAGGGAAACGGTAGCCTTCCGGTCGAATACTTTGATCGTTTTCCCACGGTCATCAGTGGTGCCTTGCCGGTAAAACCTAACTCCGAATACCAAATCCTCGATATCACGGGACGTCGCATTGGATCGACTGACCCGCAGCCCGGGGTCTATTTCATCGTACACGATGACCGGGATGTACAAAAGATCATCAAGGTGCGATAATCAGAGAAGGAGAAGAAATGAATCGTATAATCATACTACTTGTTATGTGTCTGACCGCTCCTCTTCTTGGTCAGATCAACTGGACCACACATACTATCGCCGATAACTTTGACGGCGCCGCGTGGGCCCACGCCCTTGACATGGACGATGACGATGACATTGATGTAGTCGGTGCCGGATGGGAAGCGGACGCCATTGCATGGTGGGAGAACGATGGCAACGAGAATTTTACCGAGCATACCATTGTGACCAATTTCGACGGCGCTTGCTGCGTTTTTGCTGTCGATATCGATGGTGACAACGACGGCGACGTTATAGCCACCGCATATTTCGATAACACAATCGCATGGTGGGAGAACAATGGTAATGTTTTCACCCAGAACGTGGTCTCAAATACCTTCAACGGAGCCTACTCAGTATATGCTACTGATCTGGATGACGACGGCGATGTAGATATCCTCGGCGCAGCACGTACCGCCAACCGCATATCATGGTGGGAGAACGATGGAAATCAGGGTTTCACCGAACACGTGATCATGAGCAGCTTCAGTGACGCTAGTTCGGTCCATGCGATCGACGTGGATGGCGATGGCGACACCGACGTGCTCGGCGCGGCCGGAGTTGGCGACGACATCGCCTGGTGGGAGAACGACGGCAATGAGAATTTCACTCTGCACGTGGTCGCCGGAAATTTCAACGGTGCCACGGCGGTCTACGCGGCCGACATAGATAACGATAGTGACATCGATATCATCGGCGCGGGATACCTTGCAAATGCGATCGTATCGTGGGAGAACGACGGTACGCAAAACTTCACCCAGCACATAGTCGCGAGCGGCCTCAACGGCGCGGGCGCAGTGCACGCGGCCGACCTCGATAATAATGACACCCTGGAGATCCTCGGTGCGGCCTGGTATGCGAATACGATCGCCTACTGGGGCAGTGTCAGTGGGACGGTTACCACCACTTTCAACTACGCCCACTCTGTTTTTGCGAAAGACATGGACAGTGACGGAGATATGGATGTGCTGGGTTCGGCATTGAACGCCGACGACATCACGTGGTGGGAAAGTGACTTCGTGGGTGTCGAGGAAAACAATATCGGGTGTGTTCATAAACCGGATTTCGGCCCGACGATCATATCCGGTCAGCTAAATTTGCCTGAAGGCACCCACTATATTGTTTACGACATTGCAGGCAGGCAGGTTGAACCGGGCAATCTGAAACCGGGCATATATTTCATAAAAAGCGCTGAGCGAATTGTGAGAAAAATCGTGAGAATAAATTGAGCTTTCCTCTTTAACTGTCATATAAGGAGGAACATGAAATATGCGCTCATCGTCTTGGTTTTGGCCACTACTTTTCCTGCAAGGTTTGCCTCTCCACAGATAAATTGGACCAAACACACTATCTCTGACAACTTTGGCGGTGCCTGTTCAGTCCATGCGCAAGACATCAACAATGATGGGCTCCTTGACGTGATCGGCGCAGGATGGGACATCAATTCCATCGCTCTCTGGATCAACAATGGAGGCGTTCCGGTATCCTGGACCGAACAAATGATCGATACATTATTTTATGGCGTTTCATTTGTCTATGCCGCTGACATCGATGGCGACGAAGACACTGATGTGCTGGCAAGTGCCTGGCATGGTAGTGAGCTAGCGTGGTGGGAGAACGGGGGCGGCAATCCGATACAGTGGACAAAACACAGTATTTGTGCCGGTTTCTACAATGCGCACGAGATCACTGCCGCGGACATGGACAATGACGGTGACATTGATGTCCTCGGCGCGGCCGCGCTTACCGATGAGATCGCGTGGTTTAAAAATGACGGATTGAATCCACCCGGCTGGACACAACACACGATCAGTGATAGTTTTGACGGCGCGCGTTCGTTAAAAGCAACAGATATCGACGGCGACGGGCTGCTCGATGTAGTCGGTGCAGCCCTGCTGGCGAATGCCGTAACCTGGTGGCATAACAACGGCGATTCGACCTGGACCGAGTACACTCTCGACAGTAATTTCGGCATGTCACATATGGTTTACTCCTTCGACTTCGATACTGACGGTGACAGCGATATTGTCGCCGTCGCCTATACATCCAACGATGTTGCCTGGTGGCGCAATGACGGCGGCAGTCCCGTACAATTCACAAAACAGACAATTGATGGCTCTCTGCTCGGTGCGCTCGGTGTTTTTGCCGCAGATATTAACGACGACGGCAATTTGGATGTTCTGGGTACGGCCGACATAACCGACGATGTAGTATGGTACAGTAACAGCGGCGGCTCTCTGATAAGTTGGACAAAACAGATGATCGATGGTAACTGCAACGGCGCCTGGCCTGTATACGCCGCAGACCTCGATAATGACGGAGATATTGATGCGCTCGCTGCCGCGAATGCTTCTGATGCTATCTACTGGTATGAGAACGGTCTGATCGGGATCAGTGATAACGATGGGGTCTGGGTTGGCCTTAACCGCCTCGGTGCTACAATAATCCGCGGACCCATAGTATTACCTCGTGGCACTGACTTCAGCATTCTCGATATAAGCGGAAGGAAAGTAGCACACGATGAAATCGGCCCCGGTATCTATTTCATCCAAAATGGAGGAGTTATATGTCAAAAGATAGTAAAAATTCAATGAGCGTCGGTGTAATAATCTCGCTTATCATACTGATTGCCACCTTATCGTTCGGCCAGGTCTCATGGAACACGCACGTCATACACAATTTCACGCATGGAACATCGAGCGTATATGCGTGCGATCTGGATAACGACGGCGACACCGATGTACTGGGCGCCGTCCTGGAAGACAATCAGATGGTCTGGTACCGCAATGAAGGCGGTAATCCGATCACATGGACAAAATTCGCCATCGCTTACAATTTCTATCAAGCGTTCTCAGTATATGCCGCCGACCTTGACGATGATGGTGATCAGGACGTCATTGGTGCAGCCGGCGCGGGCGATCAGATAGCCTGGTGGTCAAACGACGGCGGCAACCCAATTCAATGGACATATCACACGATCAGAACCGGCTACGATTTTGCCCACGAAGTCTATGCCTACGATCTCGATGAAGATGGAGACATGGATGTCTTGGGTGCGTCGACGGATCTTAATGTAATAAGCTGGTGGCGGAACGACGGTGGGAATCCCATTCAATGGACTGAACAGACGATCGGTTCTGGTTTCGACGGCGCGAAGTCTGTGCGGGTGGGAGACCTCGATGATGATGGTGATAATGATGTTGTCGGCGCATGTCTTTATGGCAATGATATCACCTGGTGGCGGAACGATGGAGGAAGTCCGATCCAATGGACAGAATTCTATATCGACAGCTATTTCACCGGTGCGCACCGCGTACAGATCATTGATCTTGATGAAGATCAAGACCTGGATATCTTGGCCGTCGCTTATCTTAACGGTGAAGTCGCCTGGTACAGGAACAATGGAGGCAATCCGCTTACCTGGAGCAAGCATACGGTCGGTATCGGTCTGGCCGGTGCATGTATTGCCCAGGCCGCTGATCTGGACGACGACGGTGACCTTGATGTCGTCGCCACTGCGCAAGTATCCGGCGAAGTTTCCTGGTTCCGCAACGAAGGCGGCAGTCCAATCGTATGGACGAAATTCTATGTCGATCCAAACCTCGACCGAGCATGGCCGCTCTATGTCTGTGATATTGATGCAGATAGTGATTCGGACGTGGTCGCCGCAAGCAGTTGGCAAGGCACCAATGAAGTGAAATGGTATGAGAATCTCGGCACCGGCATTACCGGGGGCAGCAACCCGATACCGATTTCACCGCGCTCCGGTGCGACCATCATGCGTGGCTCGGCAATTTTGCCATTAGACAACGACGCAAGATTACTCGATATCACCGGGCGAGAGGTGGAAAGGAACCCCGTCACTCCCGGGATCTATTTCACGGAAGTTGAAGGAAGGATAATCGACAAAATAGTAGTAGTAAAATAAGAAATTGGAGGAAACTTGAGGAATTTTGCACTCGGTAATGATCCTATCAAAAATCTGCGCAACAGAAATATCCCATTATTTCTTGCATGCTGGCTGTTTTCATCTTGCATGATCCTACACGCCCAGGTTCCCGATACCCTGTGGGCACGTACCTACGGCGGTTCCAACATTGATGTAGCATATTCAGTATGCGAGACCTCAGATGGAGGATATGTCGCTACTGGATATACCTTTTCCTTCGGCGCCGGGCAGCAGGATGCCTATCTTGTGAAGACGAACAGCACGGGCGATACTGTCTGGACCACCACGTTCGGTGGAACGGCAATGGACGGTGCTCATTTTGTGCGCGAGGTGTCAGACGGTGGTTACGTGGTAGCCGGTTATACGGAAAGTTTCGGTGGAGGGGGCAAGAATGTCTTTCTGATCAAGACCGACACCGCCGGCACAGCAGAGTACACGCGCACCTATTCAACACCCCTGATGGACGTGGCATATGCCTTCTGCGAGACACCGGACGATGGCTACATGTTTGTCGGCTACAAGAACGGACCCTCGGGCTGGGTGAAAGGGGATCTCTGGATCCTGAAAACCGATGCAACTCTCGATACACTATGGACCAGAGAGTATGGTGGGTCGGGTGAGGATTACGGAATATCGATTCAACCAACTGTGGACAGTTGTTATATTATCACCGGTACCACGAGCTCATCAACTGCCGGTGGCAAGGATGTCTGGCTTGTCAAAATAGACGGCAGTGGCGACATAATTTGGGAAAAGATTTACGGCGCAGCACTTGAAGACGTAGGCTACGGCGTGAATGTAACTGCAGATAATGGATTCATCATCACCGGATACATCAACGGAATTGGTTCTTGGACCGCCGGCGACCTCTGGCTATTGAAAACCGATTCGCTTGGTGACACGCTCTGGACAAAAACGTATGGTGGTCCAGGAGAGGACTTCGGATTCGATGTATACACTACGTTCGATAACGGCTATGCTATCGCTGGTAGACGCGCCGGCGATATCTGGTTCTTACGCACCGATTCGCTCGGCGACACGCTCGGGACACAAACGTATGGAGGCGCAGGCACAGAATCGGCGCTCTCGCTCTACCCGACCTCTGACGGCGGGTATATAATCGGCGGCTATACGGATTCTTTCGGCAGCGGCTCCAATGATTTCTGGCTGCTCAAAACCGCGCCTGATGTCGGGATAGAAGGCAACAGTTCGCCCGACATCCAATATGAACACTTACCGGCCACCATAATCACCGGTCAGTTGAACCTGCCCATTCAGGGCGTTTACAGGGTCTACGACACCTCGGGAAGGATCGTCGAACCGAGCGTGATAGCAAAAGGGATATACTTTATCGAAGTAGACGGCCAAATAGTTCAGAAAGTCATAAAGGTGCGATGACAAAGCATTCGGCATTCACTGGTTCTTTTCTTATTATACTTATGTTTAACATTGCTTATTGTTCTGAATCATCCCAGCCCGCAGATAACGGGATCGTCACCATCGGGATCTACGCGGATTCTGGCGCGGCTGTAGCATGCGTCACCGCGGCCAGTAATATGTTCCAGTGGATGGGTCACGAAGTTTTTCTTATGGATGCAGATTTTATTAACAATAAGGATCTAGAGCATATAGACATATTCTACTTTCCAGGCGGTTCTCCGATTCCCTACACGCGCAACATAACGTATGAAGGTAGGAAAAAGATCAGGAAGATGATCGAAAAAGGCTGCGGCTATATTGGCACTTGTGCTGGAGGTATTTATGCTGCCGAATTCCAGACATGGCACGGTGAAACGTATTCGGCCGGTCAACTCGGCATCTTCCCCGGCACGGCAGCCGGTCCGATACCCCAGATCTACGAGCTCCCTGAAATCGGCATGTGCCAGGTCAACCTCAACAAATTCCATCAAATCACCGGTGCAGAACCGGATTCGCTCTGGATAATGTATTACAACGGACCATATTTTACACCCAGCAACGCTTCGCGTGTTGATACGATCGGAACATATGAAATCACCGGGAAGGTCGCGCTGGTCGCCTGTGAATACGGCAAAGGCCGCGTGTTTTTAACCGGACCGCATCCCGAATGGGAAGAAGACGATGACCGCGACAGCATTTCCTATTTCGATAGTCATGACGACTTGGGGTCGGACTGGACCTTGATGCACAGCGCGGTGCAGTGGTGTCTTCATGAAGATTAGTTTTGATATTGGACTATTCTCGATAAGGAGGAATTGGATGAAATCTCTTACAGTTGTTTTGTTGCTATGCGCCTTTATCTTGCAGGCCGATCTTGCGGGCGCGGAGCCGGTTCTTGTCGCCGTGGATCTGAGCGGTTATGAACAGATCAGAGAATGGCATGCGCTCGAATATCCTACCTACGAATTACTGGGCACGACCGCGATCGCGGAGATTGACGATGCGCAGATCATCACATTGATCGAAAAAGGATATTCGATACAGGTCATCGATACATCACCATGGACTGAGAAATATTTCATCGGCAGCGTGCCCCAACCCGATCTGGAACTACCCGGTCAGGTCATACTTGTAAAGGATAACGCGTGCCTGGTCAAATCCGGCACTGCCGGCATTTCTGATTTCTTGGACCTTGGATTGAAATTCCGCCAGTTAGAAAAGAGATTACTATCCGATCGTTTCTGGAACAACGCTGCAACAAAAACAGTACCCCTGCGTGAACTTGAATATGATCCCTTCATCCAGAGTTTAGTCAATCAGGTACGGGCTGATTCCCTGGCATCGTATACCCAGCGCCTCCAGAATTTCCAGACGAGGCTACTCTTCAGTGATAGCGGTTTTGCCGCTTCTGCGTGGATAAGGCAGAAGTTCATCAGCTTCGGGTATGCTGCGGAGTTCGACAGCTTTCACGTCGACCATACCAATTACGGCACCTGGCCCGACACCGGGTACGAGCGCAATGTCATAGCGCGCGTAGAGGGGACCGTCAATCCCGCACGAATATTCATATTTTGCGGTCATCAAGATGCAATTATCTGGCCTGATACGCAGAGCTCCTGGACGTTCGCGCCCGGAGCCGATGACAATGCGTCCGCTATTGCCGCTATATTTGAAGCGGCGCGTATCTTCCATAACTACACATGGGAACCTTCCATAGAATTCATAACCTGGTCTGGAGAAGAAGTTGGTCTACTTGGCAGTGATGATTACGCACACCGGGCCGATAGCCTCAACCTCGACATAGCTGGTGTAATCGATCTGGATATGATCGGTTGGACCAATGGAGGATTGCTGAACTGTAACGTGCAATATACACAAAATTTCTGTCTATGGCTCGTACATCTCTTCGCTCAAGCAGGACAACTCTATGCGCCCGAACTGACTTACTTTGAGGAGTACTGGTCAGGCGGCTCAGACAACCTCTCATTTTCATCCCGCGGTTTTCCCGCAATCTGGAGTGCCGAGAGGTGGTACTACCAGAATCCCCACTGGCACCGGCCGACCGACATCCTTACGAACATAACACCGGCCATGCATCTCGGCGCGACAAAGGCATCTTTGGCAACGCTGGCTATTCTCGGCCTCCATCCGGGGTCGGTTGAGGATGTCACCGTTGCCGACATCGGGAACGGTAACAGCCTACAGATCAGCTGGGCTGCGAATATCGAGCCCGATGTCACTGGCTACCGTGTTTATTGGGGAGCGCAAAGCGAGACGTATACTGACAGCCAGTTCGTGTCGGGTGCATCTGTAACAGTAGATACGATCACCGGATTGATGACGGATTCAACATGCTACATCACAGTGCGGGCAATCGATGTGGACAACCGGCTCAGTTATCTTGCATATGAAGTCACGGGAACGCCCCGCCTGGCGCCTTCAGTGCCTTCCGGTATTACGGCAGCACCAGTCAGTTCGGGAATAACGATCTCATGGAGAGAAAATGCGGAGCTTGACATCGCCGGGTATCGTTTGTACCGTCGGCTCAATGACAATCCGATATACGACAGTCTGAATACTACACTCCTGACCGACACCACCTATACCGACTATCCGCTCTCCGGTATGGACCGCTACTACTATGCAGTCCGCGCCTTTGACCTGAGTGGCTACTACAGCGACCTGAGCGCCGAAGCCTATGGCCGACCGATCACCCTTGACCAGGGCGTGCTTGTCGTCGATGAAACCCGCAACAGCACCAATCCGCCGGACAGCCTCCAGGATGCCTTCTACACGTTCATCATGAACAACTACCAGGCCGCGGCTTACGAATACGACAGCAGCCAGCACGCGCCGGTCCTGGCCGACTTCGTGCCTTATTCATCGATGGTCTGGTTCGCCGACGACTACATCGAAAATTTCGCATCG